>NZ_JBNPVT010000017.1:0-141055 GCF_050434205.1 Paraburkholderia sp. GAS348 | reverse complement strand
ATTCCCGTGTGAAAGTAGGTAATCGTCAGGCTCCCCAGCATGTCCAGAAACCCCACCCCACAAAGGTGGGGTTTTTGCGTTTACGGCCGTAAAAAGCGGCCGTAAAAAGCGGCGGTAAATAACGGGCGTAAAAACGGGTGCAAATCGCCATGGCCGTAGTGGGCTCCCCGATTCGAGCAAAAAAGCGGGTACGTTACTCCTTCCCGATCCGGATCGCGTTCGCGTAACCCGTCAGCTCCAGATAGGCCCGTCCGACGTCCGCGCCGTCGCGGCTCACCCGCACGCCACCTTCCCAATACACTGCGCCGGTCGATTGACGAGAATCGAGTTCCTGGTCGTCCATTAACGGGTCGAGGCGCCACGTAAGCGCGCCGGTTTTTACCATCATCGAGACGGGATATAACGTGTTCGTGCGTGGCGAGCGCCATGTGCGAAGCGGAATGAAGTCGACCTGATCGCGGCTAAACGTCGTCACTTGACCGTCGCGATTTCTGAGCGCTGCATGTGCCCATACCGCGTGTCCATCGCGACTGCGGACCTTGAAAGCCATCAAGGCTGAACCATCCGTCAGGTTGGCGCCGAGCCAATCCCATCCGACCGCGTTGGTATCGAGCAGCGTGCTCGACCATTCGTGATCGAGCCACGCCGCGCCGGTAACGGCCGTTTCGCCCGTCGATTTGCTGCCTGCCGCGACTGGTCGAACTACGCTGCCGCTCACGCGCAAGTGCGGCTCGCTGTAGTAATAGCTCGCCTGCTCGGGCCGCGGACCTTTGCGGGAGTAGCCGCGTTCGCCCTGGAGCAAGGGCGCTTGCGTTGGCGTAAGCGAAAGATGCAGCGAGAAATTCCCGGCATCGACTTCAACGTCGTAGTGGCCGTCCCGGGAACGGATGATTTTCCATGCGTCGAGTTTCACGTCGGTAGTGTCCGGCTTCGCATACGCCAGCCCGAAGCCTTGGCGACCAATGCGCTGATCGTGTGTCAGATGACCTAGCGCAGGATCGCTTAACGCGGCATGAGCAATGATCAATTGCGAAGGTGCGAACGCACTCGGGTCCGCTGGGTCGTGACCGGTCGCCGAGCGAAAGAACGTGATCTGGAAACCGAGCGGCTGATTGTCCGGTGTCGTGAGCCAACCTGTTGCGTACCACCACTCGGTGCGAAAAGCCGCGTGTGCGCCGGCGTCTTGCGGCAGCACAATCGGATGCGCCGGCGTGACCGCTGCAAAAGCGGGTGTCGCGGCGACCGCAGAGGCGGTAGCCATCAAACCTATGCAAAGCAACGCCGCATGAATCGTAGCGCTCAGTCGCCGTGCACTTGCCAAGCGGCGCAGAGCAGCCGATGACTTGTTTCGAATGCTGTGCGCCAGGCAGATGCAACCGGCTCGATAAGAGCGCACGGCCATTTGGTACGCCGGCTGATATGTCGGTTGATACGTCGCTCGATTCGTCGACCCATGCGCCGCGTCATACACCGATTCTCGTGCCATCTCACGCGACGACCTGTCCATCACCAATCCTCCTTCACCGCGCGCACCGCGTCCACCGACACCGCGCCTCGTCCCGCAATCACCGCTGTCGAACACGACGAAGCCAGCATCACCAACGCCACCGTGCCGAGCACGGTCCATGGAACGTGCAGCGACATGCTCCAATGAAACGACTGCGGATTGACGACGAACACAAGGATCAGACTGATCGCGAAGCCGAGAACGAAGCCCATCGCGATACCGCAAGCGGTGAGCATCCCGCCTTCGAGTGCGAGAATCGCGAGAATCTGCGAACGGGTCACACCCACATGCCGCAGCATGCCGAACTCGCGGGCCCGTGCGAGTGTCTGTGCAGAAAACGTCGCCGCGACGCCGAACAGGCCGATGACGATCGCAACCCCCTCGAGAAGATAAGTGACGGCAAAACTTCGATCGAAAATAACCAGCGTACGCGCGCGGATTTCGCCCGGTTGCGACAGGTCCAGCGATGCACCGAAGGGCAGCGCACGCAGGCCGGCAATCACGCGTTCGACGCTCGTTCCCAGTTGAACGGCGACCGCCACATCCGTGGCGCCGGTGTCGGCGGTTAGACGCCGGTAATCCGAAAGCCGTATCTGGATCGCGCCGGTCTGACGCACGTAATCACGCCAGATGCCGGCCACAACGAACACGTGGCCGCGCTCGCCGAGCGGCAACAGCACGCGCTGGCCAAGCTTATATCCATACAGGTCGACCATTGCTTCGGATACCCAAACAGGTGTCTCGCCCGCATGCAACACGGAAGGCGGCAGCACCGCCCCATTCATCTGCAGATTCGCGCCTGGATCGGCGGCGTCGATTTCACGCGCGAGCACGGCGACATCAGGCCGTGCAGGGTCGAGCGTGAGATGCGAGGTGCGGGCAAACGCGGCGGTCTTGATGCCGGGCACCCTGCGCAGCAGAGTCTGTTCGTCGGGGCGCAAGCCGCCGGTGTCACCGTTCGGCGCCGCGCGAACGTACAGGTCGGCCGAGAGCAGATGACCCAACCAGTCTTCGACAGAAACGCGGAAGCTGGCCACCATGATCGCCATCGCGACGATCAACGCGAAGCTCGACAGCACGCCGCCCATTGCGATCGATGCATGGCCCGGCGCATTCGCGAGACGCGTCAGCGCGAGCGTGCTGGCCGCGCCGGCACGCCGCCGCGCGCCGAAAGCACGGCTCGCCGCGCCGAATATGAAGGCGGTCACGCGCGGCATCAGCGCAATCCCGCCAACCAGTAACAGCGCAACGGCCAGATAGCCGCCGACAGGTGCATCGAACAGCGGCGGCACCTGGGTGAGCACGGCGGCAATCAGCAGACAGGCCAAAGCGGGCCACGGCGTAGCGAGTCGTGCCAGCGCGCCTTCTTCGGCACCGGCTTTGAGCGCCGCCGCGGGCCGCGCATGCGCCGCCTCCAATGCGGGGGCAAGACTGCCTAATATCGAAACAGCGACGCCGAGTGTTAGAAACAATGCGGTCGCCAGCGGTTCGAAGCCAACCTGCGGTTGCACGCCGGGAAAGTAGCCGCCGCCCAGATCGCTGCCGAAAAAGCGCAACGCACCGCTCGCCAGCGCATAGCCGAGCGCGAGTCCGGACAGCGAGCCGAGCAGGCCGAGCAGCGCACCTTCCATCAGGATCTGGCGCAACAACTGGCCGCGCGTCAGTCCAAGCACGCGCAGCATCGCGAACTGGGCACGGCGTCGCACCACACCCAGCGCCTGCGTCGAAAACACGAGGAAGGCGCCGGTGAAAAGCGCCACCAGCGCGAGCACGTTCATATTGATTCGATAGGCGCGCGACAGACGATCGGTGCGGCTTTGCGCATCGCGCGTCTCGGAGATCACCCACCGGCTGCCGAGCCGCGCTTGCAGTTCACGCTTGAAGCGCTCGCGATCGACACCGCGTTTGAGTTGCACGTCGATGCGCGACAGCTTGCCCACCTTGCCGAACTTCCACTGAGCGGCGGCAATATCCATCACCGCGAGCCGCTGCCCCGGCCGGGTTCTCACGAGACCGCCGGCCACGCGCAAATGCACGATCGACGTGCCGTTTCGCAGCGCGACGTCATCGCCGATCTTCACCTTCAGCCATTGCTGCGCCGCCGCCGAGAGAAACACCGTATCAGCTGCGAGCGTATCGAACGGCCGTTGCGGCGACGGCACCCCGATCAGATCAGGCGCAATGCGGCTTGCCTTGAAGACGTCGATGCCGAGCACGGGCAGCGCGGCGCTCTGATCCGGCACGGTGACATCGAGAGAGAGTACGGGACTCGCCAGCGCTACACCAGGCTCAGTCGCCAAACGCGGATAGATGGATTCGTCGAATAGCGGTTGTGCTCCGCGCACCTGCAGATCGGCCTCGCCCGAGAGGCTGCGTGCCGCCGCCGAGAATTCATTGAAGGCCGCGCTGTTGATCAATTGAACGGCGTAGCCAAGCGCGACGCCGAGCGCGATTGTTGCAACTGCAACCAGTGCGCGTCCGCGGTGACTGCGCCACTCGGCGCCCAACAGCCAACGCGCGAGCCTGCGATGACCTCGCATTCGCTGCAGCGGGCGTGGGTCAGTGTGCATCATCGGCTGAACGTGCAGTGGATCGAAAGTCGGGGGGCGAGCCGGGAAACAGGTTGCGTCCGGACGACGGGTGCAAACCGCCGTCGCTCAGAATCAGGATGCGGTCCGCCACTGCCGCGGCTGCCTCCGAGTGCGTGACCATGATGGTGGCCGCACCGGTTGCCTTGCTTTGCGTGCGGAACAGGCCGAGGACCTCATGTGCGGTATCGGGATCGAGGTTGCCGGTGGGCTCGTCGGCAAGAATCAGTTTCGGACGATGCACGAGCGCCCGCGCAATGGCGACGCGCTGCAACTCGCCGCCCGACAGTTGCCGCGGGAAATCATCGCCACGGCCGCTCAAACCAACGGCCGCGAGCATATCGAGCGCGCCGGCCGTGGGTAGATTGTTGAGCAGCAGCGGCAGAGCGACATTCTGCGCAAGTGTCAGATGAGGCAGTACGTGAAACGCCTGGAACACGAAACCCAGTTTTTGCCGACGCAAGCGCGTCGCCGCGTTGTCATCCAGACGCGAGACCGTGCTGCCGTCGATGATCACGTCGCCGCTATCCGCGCTGTCGAGCCCTGCAATGAGATTCAACAGCGTCGATTTGCCGACGCCGGAGTCACCCATGATCGCGACGAATTCACCCGGCGCGAGCGTGAAATCCAGGTGTGCCAGCACGACGCGGCCGGCGCCATAGGTCTTGCCAAGCTCGCGGCATTCGAGCGCGGGAACGACACCTTCATCACGAAGTACCATGCGGTATCCGGTAAGTCTGGCCGGTGAGGGCGGCATCAAGCCGTGCGAAGAAACTACCGTGCTGCGCACGAGTATTGGCCACTGAACCGCCGAAGTATATTCGGGTTCTGTAAGGTTCGCAGGCGCGTGCCGCCATCAGTTGAACCCCGTCTGAAAGCAGGTCGATGAGTGGCTCGCGCGGGTCGTGTTTGACGCGCACGGACGCTTCTTTAGAGTGCCGGAACAAAAAAATTTTCGGTTCGTGGACGCGCTGGATTTTCTCCGGTTGCTCGAAATCGGCGTTGATTGCACGTCGTGCACTTGCATGAACCATTCCAGTGCATTCATTGCGTGGGAGTGTTCGTGCAAGACTGGCTGATCAACCGTCAACTGCCTTCTTCTGCATGCAAAAAGCATGGCGAATATCCCGTCAGGATGCATTTGTGCGCCCGCACATTTTTCGGCGTTTCGCAAGGCCACGCGTGGCAAAAATGCGTTACCAACGGCGTTACAGTGTTGTTGCGCTGCAAAAGTATTCTTATCTTGGTAATCTCCCACCTTGGTCATTCGACTGCGGGTAAACGTGAAGCGAGCCGTACCGTTTCAACGTCGATTTCAGCGAAATTAAGCCTACATATCCATTTCAATGCTTTCGTTTTTGAAGGCATTGAAGCGGCGTTTTGTATTTCAAGTTTTCAACCGAACACATGCCATTGCCTCCGCTTCTTAGCCTACTCATCTGGATCCCTATTGTTGCCGGCCTGGTGGTTTTGCGTGCCGGATCTGACGCGGCACGTAGCCGCACGCGATGGCTCGCGCTGATCGGCGCGGTAGCGGGTTTCGTGCCGGTGATTCCGCTCGTGTCGAATTTCCGCAACGACGTGACGTCGATGCAGTTCGTCGAGAACGCCCGCTGGTCGCCCACGTTCGATATCGCGTGGCATGTGGGGGTGGATGGGATTTCGCTGTGGCTCGTCGCGTTGACCGCGCTGACTACGATCATCATCGTGGTCGCCTCGTGGGAGTCGATCACCGAGCGCACCGCGCAGTACTTCGGCTCATTCCTGATGCTGTCGGGGTTCATGCAGGGCGTGTTCACGTCGATGGACGGCATGCTGTTCTTCATCTCGTTCGAAGCGACACTGATTCCGCTGTACCTGCTGATCGGTACATGGGGCAATTCGAACCGCTCGTATGCCGCGGTGAAGTTCTTCTTCGTCTCGTTCCTCGGCTCGCTGATGATGCTGATGTCGATGCTGTACCTGTACAGCCAGACGCACAGCTTCGACCTCGCGCTGTGGCGTGAAACTCACCTCGGCACTTGGGCGCAGGTGTTGGTCTTCCTCGGCTTCCTTGCCGCGTTCGGTGTGAAGGTGCCGATGTGGCCGCTGCATACGTGGCTGCCGGACGTCCACCTCGACGGCCCGACCGGCGCCGCCGTGATGATCGGTATGCTCAAGCTGGGCGGTTATGGTCTGCTGCGTTTCGCGCTGCCGATCGCTCCGCAAGCCAGTCACTTCTTCGCGCCGATGATGATCACGCTGTCGCTGATCGCGGTGATCTATTCGAGCCTGCTGGCACTCGTGCAGACCGACATGCGCCGCTTGCTCGCGTATTCGACGATTTCGCACATGGGTCTCGTGACGCTCGGCCTGTTCGTTTTCAACCGTATCGGCCAGGCCGGCGCAATCGTGCAGATGCTGTCGTACGGCGTGGTTTCCGGCGCGATGCTGCTGTGCACGGGCATGCTCTATGACCGCACGAAGACCGCTTTGATCGCCGAATACGGCGGCGTCGCCAATACCATGCCGCGCTTTGCCGCGTTCGTGATGCTGTTCTCGATGGCCAATATCGGCTTGCCGGGTACCTCGGGTTTTGTCGGCGAGTTCATGGTGTTGATGGGCACGATCCGCTTCAACTTCTGGATTGGCGCGATCGCGGCCTCCACGTTGGTCCTGAGCGCGGCCTACACACTGTGGATGTACAAGCGCGTGATTTTCGGCGCGATTGCCAACGCACGCGTTGCGAAGCTGCAGGACCTCGGCAAGCGTGAGTTCGTGTTGCTCGGCGCGATGGCTTTGCTGGTGCTGGCCATCGGCATCAATCCGAAGCCGTTCACCGATGCGATCGACCCTTCGGTCGGTACGCTGCTGGCTCAATCGGAACGAAGCGTACATCCTTCGGACTCTGCACCGGCTGACGGTGGCGAGCATCTGCAGGCGGCGGCGCCTACTGCCGTCGCGGCACGCACGCCGGGCTGATCAACACAAAGCTCTGAGCAGGGGCGGCATTCGTCACACGGGTGCTGCTTTTGTTGACGCATTTTTTCGCATCGGAACACGTTCATTTTTGAGCATCTGACGCGGCGCAACCATCCAGGTCGCGCTGCGTTTTAGCGCTTATATAAAGGGACTTTCGTGATCCGGCGATTCCACCGGTGCGTAATTGCAATAGAGCATTGCAAACCCGCACGTGCGCAAAGGCATGCGGCAACATGTCGCACGGTGTTGCGGTGTAATAGATCGTTGCAAATTCCAGTATTTATATCCGGTTGACGACCCCCTATTATGCGATCGCTTACTAAGGGAGAGCGGTCGAATGACGTTCGTTGAAGTCGTAAAAGAAGGGCAATGGATATGAAAGGAAAGACTCTGCGAGGGTCGATAGGCATCCTTTCCGCTGCCCTCATGTTGTTGCTCTCGGGTTGCAGCAACCTCGATATTTTGAATCCGAAGGGAAGTGTGGGGCTGGCGGAACGTGACCTGATTGCCACGTCGACGTGGGCCATGCTGATCGTGGTCGTTCCGGTTATCGCGCTCACGCTGCTGTTCGCATGGCGTTATCGCGCGTCGAACAGGCATGCCGAATACCGTCCGGGCTGGGTGCATTCGACCGGCATCGAAATCGCCATCTGGACGATTCCGACGCTGATCATTCTGTTTCTCGCCGTGCTGACGTGGAAGAGCACGCACGAGCTCGATCCGTATAAGCCACTCGAGTCGCAGGTGAAGCCGATCAACGTCGAAGTCGTCGCACTCGACTGGAAGTGGCTCTTCATCTATCCCGACCTCGGCATTGCATCGGTGAACCAGCTGGCGTTCCCGGTCGGCACGCCGGTGAATTTCGTCATCACGTCCGACACGGTGATGAACTCATTCTTCATTCCGCAACTCGGCGGCCAGATCTACGCGATGGCGGGTATGCAAACGCGTCTGCATCTGATTGCTGACGAGGCGGGCAACTATGCAGGCACCGCGGCGAACTTCAGCGGCAAGGGTTTCTCGGACATGAAGTTCCGTGCACTCGCTACGTCGCCTGACGAGTTCAATGCGTGGGTCGCCAAGGTACGCGCTTCGTCCGACCGTCTCGACATGGACCGCTACCACGTGGTGTCGGCGCCTACGGAGAAGGAACCGGTGCGCTACTTCTCGTCGGTCGATCCGAAGCTCTTTCACAACATCATTGCCCGATACAACAACGGTAACGTCCTCGACAACATGAAAGACGCTAACTGTGCGCCAAAGGGTAAGGGGTAACGCATGTTCGGAAAACTCTCACTAGACTCGATTCCGTACCACGAGCCGATCATCATGGTGACGGCTGCCGGGATCGCCCTCGGCGGTGCGCTCGTTCTGGGTCTGATCACCTATTTTGGCAAGTGGCGCTACCTGTGGACCGAATGGTTCACATCGGTCGACCACAAGAAGCTGGGCGTGATGTACATCGTGGTTGCGCTCATCATGCTGTTCCGCGGTTTTGCGGACGCGATCATGATGCGTACCCAGCTAGCGCTGTCGTATAACGCGCCAGGCTTCTTGCCGCCGCATCATTACGACCAGATCTTTACCGCGCACGGCGTCATCATGATTTTCTTCATGGCGATGGCGTTCATGGTCGGTCTGATGAACATCATCGTGCCGTTGCAGATCGGTGCCCGCGATGTTGCGTACCCGTTCCTCAACTCGTTGAGCTTCTGGATGACCGCGATCAGCGCGATCCTGATCAACATCTCGCTGGTGATCGGTGAATTCGCGCAAACGGGCTGGCTGGCTTATCCGCCACTGTCCGAATTGCAGTTCAGTCCAGGTGTCGGGGTCGATTATTACCTGTGGAGTCTGCAGCTCTCCGGTATCGGCACGTTGCTGACTGGCGTGAACTTCTTCGTGACCATCGTCAAGATGCGCGCGCCGGGCATGACGTTCATGAAGATGCCAGTGTTCACGTGGACCGCGCTGTGCACGAACGTGCTGATCATGGCCTCGTTCCCGATCCTGACCGTCACGCTCGCGCTGCTCGGTCTGGACCGCTACCTCGGCATGCACTTCTTCACGAACGACGGCGGCGGTAACGCCATGCTGTACCTGAACCTGATCTGGGCATGGGGTCACCCTGAGGTGTACATCCTGATCCTGCCGGCGTTCGGTATCTTCTCGGAAGTCGTGGCTACGTTCGCCAAGAAACCGCTGTTCGGCTACAAGACGATGGTCTGGGCAACCTGCGCGATCATGGTGCTGTCGTTCCTCGTGTGGCTGCACCACTTCTTCACGATGGGTTCGGGCGCTGACGTCAACGCGTTCTTCGGTATCGCGACGATGGTCATTGCCATTCCGACCGGCGTGAAAGTGTTCAACTGGCTGTTCACGATCTACAAGGGCCGTCTGCAGTTCACGACGCCGATCCTGTGGACCCTCGGCTTCATGGTCACATTCACGATCGGCGGTATGACCGGCGTGATGATGGCGATTCCAGGCGCGGACTTCGTGCTGCACAACAGCCTGTTCCTGATCGCTCACTTCCACAACGTGATTATTGGTGGCGTGCTGTTCGGCTACCTGGCTGGTTTCAACTACTGGTTCCCGAAGGCGTTCGGCTTCAAGCTGAATGAGAAGTGGGGCAAGGCGTCGTTCTGGTTCTGGCAGATCGGTTTCTGGGTTGCGTTCACGCCGCTGTACGTGCTGGGCTTCATGGGCATGACGCGTCGTCTGAATCACTATGACAATCCGGATTGGCATCCGTGGCTGATGTTCGCGTGGGTCGGTGCTGTGCTGATCGCCATCGGTATCGCTTGCCAGGTGCTGCAACTGGTCGTCAGCATCCGCGATCGCAACCTGCCGCAAAACCGCGACGTTACGGGCGATTCGTGGGACGGTCACACGCTGGAATGGGCAACGAGCTCGCCGCCGGCGTCGTACAACTTCGCGATCATTCCGGACGTGCGTGAACTGGACGCATTCGCTGAAATGAAGTTGCGCAAGAATCGGCCGAAGCCGGTGTATCGCGACATTCACATGCCGTCGAACACGTCCGCGGGTCTGGTTGTGGCGATGTTCTCGCTGGTGCTGGGTTTTGCCGCTGTGTGGCACATCTGGTGGCTTGCGATTGTTGGTCTGGTCGGCTCGATTGGTACTGTGATCATTTACAGCTTCCAGAAGAACGAAGGCTTTTACATCCCGGCCGCCACGGTTGCGGCGATTGAAGGAAAACGCTCCGGCGCCGGTGCGCAGGTCGCGATTGAAGAAAAACGCTCCGGCGCCGATGCGCAGGTCGCGTTGGAGGTGGATTGATGTCAAACAACACTCTTGCGGCGGGCTTGCATCATCACGATGCGCATCATGCCGATCACCCGCCGTCGCATTCGGTATTCGGCTTCTGGCTGTACCTGATGACAGACTGCATCATCTTCGCGTCGCTGTTTGCGGTGTTCGCGGTGATGCAGCACCAGTTCGCGGGTGGGCCGAGCGGTAAGGATCTGTTCGAGATCCCGGGCGTCGCGCTCGAAACGACGATGCTGCTGCTGAGCAGCATCACGTATGGCTTCGCGATGCTGGGTGCGCATAAGAACAGGAAGGGCGTGCTGCTCTTCTGGCTCGGCGTGACCTTCCTGCTGGGTCTTGCGTTCCTCGTACTTGAAATGCGCGAGTTCTCGCACCTGATCGCAGAGGGCGCAGGCCCAAGCCGTAGCGCGTTCCTGTCGTCGTTCTTTACGCTGGTCGGCACGCACGGTTTGCACGTGACGTGCGGCCTGATCTGGATGGTGGTGCTTGCCGTGCAGGTGATGCGTCATCGTGACCTGACCGAACGCGACATGATTCGCCTGACGTGCCTGAGCCTTTTCTGGCACTTTCTGGACGTCGTGTGGATCGGCGTCTTTACCTTTGTCTACCTTGCGAGCGTGATCTAAATGGACCATAGCCATCACTCACACCTGGCGCACCCGGACGAAGGACACGGGGGTGAAAGTCACGGCAGCATTGGCAGCTATGCGACGGGTTTCATCCTGTCGGTCATTCTGACTGTCGCGGCCTTCGGCCTCGTCATGAACGGGACGCTGACCGGCGAGAACGCATTGCTCGCGATCGCTGGCCTTGCGTTCGTGCAGATCATCGTGCACCTGATTTTCTTCCTGCACATGAATACGTCGTCGGCACAGCGATGGAACATCATGGCGTTCGGCTTTACGGTGCTCACGGCCGTGATTCTGATCATCGGCTCGTTGTGGATCATGCATAACGTCAGCATGCACATGATGTCGCGCTAGGCTGAAAACGGAGCAGGTTGGGAAGAACCCCCGCAAGGTGAAAGCCTTGCGGGGGTTTTCTTATGTATTCGCCATGACGGCGCCGAGACTGTCGTCAGGCGCTGTCACGCGACGGCGCGGTATATCAAAAAATAGAACCTGAGAGTAGTAGTGCGGCAACGCGAGAAGACCAGGACCGCCGGGACGTCAGTGTTGACGCTTCCGGCGGCGCCGCATTCGCACGGCTAAAAGCCGATCAGCTGATCGTTAGTTCATTTCGAGTGAAGAGTACGCCTTTGGCGGAAATGCTATGACGCATGATGGATTCCGTTGCGGTGACGGGCGACGATAAGGTGACAGCGGTGCTGGCCATGAATGACGGCCGGAACATCTGGTTGGACGATCCGCATGTCGCGCTGATGCTGCTGGTGTTTTTTGGCGTGCGCCGCACGACGGGTATGCTGTGGCGTGGGCTGGTGCTGGAGACTGAATTGCCCGCGCCGAAGTCCTCGCAGACGCTGATTGCACATTGCGCGGCGCCGCGCGCCGATCTCGCGCTGTTTGCCGCATGGATTGGAGTCGCTACGAATGCAGCTTATGCACCGGGATTGAATGGAGGCAAGGGGAGTCGGGGCGCGCAAATTCAAACAATATCTAGAGAGAAAAAGACCATGCAGATTCATCCAGTGATTCTTTGCGGTGGAAGCGGCACCCGGCTGTGGCCGATGTCACGCGGCGGATATCCGAAGCAATATCTCAAGTTGACGGGCGAAAACACGCTGGTTCAGCAAACCGTACTGCGCCTGCGCGGTATCGCCGACGTCGCATCGCCGATCGTAGTCACAAATAATGAACAGCGCTTTCTGGTGGCCGAGCAGTTGCGCCAGGTCGATGTCGTGTCGTCGGCGATCGTGCTCGAGCCGGCCAGCCGCAACACGGCGCCGGCTATCGCGGTGGCGGCGTTGCTGGCGTTGCGCGAAAGCCCGGACTCATTGCTGCTCGTTCTGCCGTCCGATCACGTGATTACAGGCGAGGCGGCTTTCGTCAAAGCGGCTGAAGCAGCGGCCCAGATTGCCAAAGATGGCTACCTGGTCACTTTCGGCATCACGCCGACTGAACCGCACACCGGCTACGGCTACATCCGTGCGGGTGCGAACCTTGTCGAAGGCGAACCGACGTTTGCGGTCGATTCCTTCGTCGAGAAGCCGGACGCAGCGACAGCGCAGCGTTTTCTTGAGGAGGGCAGCTACTACTGGAATAGCGGCATGTTCATGCTGAAAGCTTCCACCTATATGGAGGAATTGCGTCGCTACGAGCCCGAAATCGCGAAGCGGGCGGAGCTTTCGTTCGAGAGTGCGCAACGCGACAACGACTTCCTGCGTCTCGAAGCACAAAGCTTCTCGGCCTGCCCCAACATCTCGGTTGACCATGCCGTGATGGAGAAAACGAAGCGCGCCGCCGTGGTCGCGGTCGCGGATTTGGGCTGGAACGACATCGGCTCGTGGACTGCGCTTGCTGACATTGCGGAGCGCGATGTGCAGCACAATGCGCTGATCGGTGACGTGCTGACCGATGCCATGACCAATTCGTACATCCGCGCTGAACACCGGCTGGTGGCCGCGATCGGGTTGGATAACGTCGTGATCGTCGAAACCGCTGACGCCGTGCTCGTGGCGCATCGCGACCAGGTGCAGGACGTCAAAAAGATCGTTGCGCAGTTGAATGCCATGGGACGTCATGAGGCGGTCACGCACCGTCGCGTGGTGCGGCCGTGGGGATCGTACGAAGGGATCGACAGCGGCGACCGCTTCCAGGTCAAGCGCATCGTCGTCAGCCCTGGTGCGCAACTGAGCTTGCAGATGCACCATCATCGTGCGGAACATTGGGTTGTCGTCAAGGGTACTGCGCTCGTCACCAACGGCGATAAAGAGATCATCCTGAGCGAAAATCAATCGACGTACATTCCGCTTGGGGTGACGCACCGGTTGCTGAATCCGGGCAAGATTCCGCTCGAGTTGATCGAGGTGCAGTCCGGCGCCTATCTCGGCGAGGACGACATCGTACGGTTCGAAGACACCTATGGGCGTGTAGCGAAGGTTTAATAGCGATCACGACTGTTCGTAGCGCACACGGCGGCGACGTAATTGCCGTGTGCGGAGCGGCCTTCGTTAAGACGCCCGGCAGAGGCATAACGCATAAACCCCATGCGTCTCGGCATGAAGCAGTCACCATGCCGTGTTCGAGATTGACCGGCCTCGAAACACGCGTTAGCATCGTTTCCATGACCGCTTCTATCCTTTCCCGTTCGCATTCTTTGCACGCATGCTGTTGCAGCCTGCCAAGGGGAGCTTGCATCTAGCGAGTCGAACTGTACATGTCCGTATCCCTGAGGCCACCCGTCACAAGACCGGTGGCTTTTTTGCTTTCGGTCCGTCCTTTTTCGTATTTTTAGCTCAGCCTTACATTCCGCTTTTACGTTCACTTACGCGCTCAACACCACAGGAATTCACATGCCACTCGTCCTGTACGACACCTGGTCGCGCACCTTGCGCGCTTTCACGCCGATTCAAGCGGACCATGTGGGGCTGTATTGCTGCGGTCCGACCGTGTACGACCACGCGCATATTGGCAACCTTCGAACCTATGTGTTCGAAGACGTGCTGCGACGCGTGCTGACGTTGAACGGCTACGCCGTGCGGCACATCGTCAATATCACCGACGTCGGTCATCTGGTTTCCGATGCCGACGAAGGCGAAGACAAAATGGAGAAGGGCAGCCGCCGCACTGGTGAATCGGCATGGGTGATCGCCGAGCGATATACAGATGCCTTCATGAGCGACTGGCACGCGCTGAACCTGCTCGAGCCTGCCCTGTGGTGCCGCGCGACCGATCACATCGTCGAACAGATCGCCTTCATTGCCGAACTCGAGCGCAACGGCTATACGTACCGCACGGCAGACGGCGTCTACTTCGACACAAGCAAACAGGATGACTATGGCTTTCTCGCACGTCTCAATGTCGCTGGCCTGCAGGCCGGCAAGCGTGTGGCACAAGGAGAGAAACAGCACGCGACGGATTTCGCGCTGTGGAAATTCAGTCCACCCCGCACCACGCGGCAAATGGAGTGGGATAGCCCATGTGGACGGGGCTTTCCCGGTTGGCATATCGAATGCTCGGCGATGTCGGCGAAATACCTCGGCCCATGGTTCGACATTCATTGCGGAGGAGAGGATCACATTGCCGTGCATCACAGCAATGAAATCGCTCAGACCCAGGCGCGCCATGGAACCCGCCTCGCGAACTTCTGGATGCACGGCCATTTCCTCACGCAAGACGCCGGCAAGATGTCGAAGTCGGGCGGCGACTTCGTGCGTTTGCAGACCTTGACCGATCGAGGCATCGATCCGCTCGCGTATCGCTACTTATGCCTGGGCGCGCACTACCGGAGCACGCTGCGCTTCAATCTCGAACCGCTCGATGCCGCGCAATCCGCGTTGGACCGTTTGCGTCGAGCTTATGTGCAATGGCCCGAAGGGGGTATGCCCGATGCGAACAGCGTCGAACGTTTCAAGGCTGAGGTCGATCAGGATCTGAATCTGCCGCGTGCACTCGCTGTGCTGTGGGATGTGGTGAGAAGCGATCTCCCGGCGGCGACGCGACGGGCGACGGTGGATCGATTCGACGCCGTGCTCGGACTTCGGCTTGCCGACTGGAAGGAAGATGTGCCTGCGATTCCCGCCGATATCGCGCTTCTCTTCGACGAGCGTGAAAAGGCACGCGCGGCTAAGGACTGGAACGAGGCTGACCGTCTGCGTGAGCAATTAAGAGCTGAAGGCTGGATAGTGGAAGACGGTTTGGGTGGACGGGTGCTGCGTCCGCGCGATACAGGGAAGTAACGATGTCCTGGCGTGGCGGCGCAAGGCGTTTTCAGGCGGCTGCCATGCTCGCGTGGCTGAAGGCGCATCGACAGGATCGAACGTCGATCTGCGCGTGAAAAGCGGGACCATGAAAGTAGACGGGCCGCCATGCTGGCCCGTCTACTTTCGTGCGGTTTCTCGCATTGCCTAAAGCGGCACCACCACTGGCTCAGAGTGGCAAGGCGGCTTGCCGTACGGGAAATGGACAGGCCCACACCCCCAATGAATCGGCGGACACTCCCAGCCGCGCCGAATGACAACAGGCGGCATCATTCCGCCGGGGCAAGCAGACGGTGCTTCCCGCGTGAGGCAGGCGATGCCGCCGCGGACGGATTGCGATGCCGAGCGGTCGAGTTCGTCGACGCGGGGCAGGTCTTTGAGGACTAGCGCTTTCATGGTGGATCTCCGGCAAGGTTGGATTAGCAGTGAGCCCGGGTATCGCCGCGCTCATTGGTTCCCAGTGCACACACCATGCCATCCGCCGCAAAGCCTCATGCCGTCCACATTCGACGATCTTGCGCACACAAGGTGGTTGGGATGGACCGACTCGCGACGCAACAGTGTCGGCACACTGCCAACATCCCCGCCCTCTATGGCGAACGAGACCGACCGCCTCGCGGTGGGATATCGCGTGCCGATCGATCCCGCGTTCGAGTAACGTCGAATAACGTCGAATAACGGCGCGTGCCCTCAACCCTGCACGCCGCGCCATCCGGAGAGCAGCGCGGGCAAGTCGGCCATGTCCCGGAAGACGTGAACCGCGCCAGCGCCATGCAAGGCAGTTACGCTGCTGTGGCTCAGTTCTTTCGGACAGTAGCCGAACACCGTGGCGCCGGCGGCCACGCCTGCGGTCGCGCCCGTAACGGTATCTTCAACGACCGCGCAACGCTGCGGGTTCACGCCCAGCCCCGCGGCGGCGGCAAGGTAGACATCGGGATACGGCTTGCTACGCGGTGTTTCGTGACCGCTGAAGATGCGCCCTTCGAAGCAGTCGAGAATACCGGCTTTCGCCAGTTGCAATTCCACTTTGATGCGATCGGCGCCGGACGCGACAGCAATGCGTCCGTTGAGCGACGCATAAAGCGCGCGCACTGTTGACGCCGCGCCGTCAATCGCCACCAGCTCGCGATCGAGCGCCTCATTTCGGCGCGCACGAAACTGCCTGAGCCAATCCGTTGTAATCGCGAAGCCGGTACGCGCTTCGATGAGGGCGGCTTCGTCCTTGACGGCCTTGCCGACAAAAATGCGCATCGTCTCTTCGACACTCAATTGCCAGCCCAACTCGCCGAGCATCTCGGTCAGCACACGATTGGTGATCGGTTCGGAGTCGACGAGTACGCCGTCGCAGTCGAAGAGTACGGCGTCGAAAGGGAAATCGGCCATCGGGCAGGGTACGGATAGAGGTCGCGGAACCGGCAAGGATACCTCACCGGCTCGCGCGACACCGCGCAAAGGCTCCTGCGGGAACTCAGGACCCTGCAGCCTTGTACCCGTCACTCAGCGTTTTCATAAACGCAATGATGTCCTGAATATCCCGATCCGTCATGGCCGGCTGATCGCCGAATTTTCGGTCAAACGGTGCATCGGCGACGTCGACATTGGCGTGATACTGCGCCGGCAGATCGTTGTACTTCTGTACCTTGCCCGAAGCATCCCGCGGATAGATCTTCTCAGGTGCCGTATTGCGCAGGTTGTAGAAGTCCATGACCTGTTTGAGATCGTGATAAACGCCGTTATGGAAGAACACCTTGCGCTCGGCCACATTGCGCAGCGTCGGCGTCAGGAACATCCCGCAGTACTGCGTCTCCTTCGTCATGTCATCGCGGAACGGCCCGCACACGCCCATATCGAAGAACTTCGGATCCCTATTGGCCGGAATGGCCGGATTGCGCGGCACCCCAAGCGCCTCGTACTGAGTGTCGGTGAACATTGGCGGCAAGCCATCCTTGCTGGGCTGACTCAAGTGGCAACCCGCACAATTAGCCTTGTCCTTATCGTTGAACAACTGCAAGCCATGCAATTCGGCGTGGGTCAGCCGCGCTTTACCTTCGAGCCAGTAATCGTACTTGCTGGTGAAAGCGTGGAATGACTGATCTTCGGTCTGATACCGTCCCACTGCGAACATGGCTTCCGAGATCAGCAGGCTCGGATTGTTGACGATACCCGCTCCGAAGATCTGTTTGAACTGGTCCAGATATTTGGTTTGCAGCAGCTTGCGCGCCACATCTTCTTGCGTTGCATTGGCCATCTCCACCGGATTCATCAGCGGACCGATTGCCTGGATTTGCAGCGTATCGGCGCGGCCGTCCCAGAACAGTCCGCCTTGCGGCACCATCGCTGGAGCGGCAGGCGCGGCAAGTGCGGCAAGCGCGGTTTTCTGCGCCCGCTGCACGCCGGCGGCCTGTGACGCCAGTTGCGTCATATCTACCGGCACGTCGGTATCGCCTTGATCCGGTCCGATGCTGAACGGCGCCTGACGGTACAGATACGTCAGCGACGGCGGCGGCCGGTAGCCGGCCTGATTCATGTGCGCGCCGCCGAGTTGAACCGGGAACGCGTTATCCGGCGCGTACGAATGCTGTGGGGAGTGGCACGACGCACACGACTGCGTACCCGACGCCGATAACGACGGGTCGAAGAAAATCTGTTTGCCGAGCAGCGCAACCGCGCTCAGCGGCGCATTTTGCGGACTCATCAAATGAACCGGATGAGGATTCGCGCCGGTGATTTCTTCGACGATCGAGCCGACAGCGGGCGGCATCCGCTCCGGGTAGACGAGCGCGTACGCGCAAACCACGACGAGCGCGAGCACCATGCCGGCGGCGCTCCAGACGAGCAGCCTGAGCCACCGGCGAGGGGTCATGACGGCAGGCGCACCGGAAGGGCAGTCCACACGCGTGCCGCTCAGCTGGCCGGCGGTGCCGACAACTTCGTACCCAGGTTCTCGTCCAGATACACCGTCGGATTGTTGCCCGAGCCCGAGAAGTTGAACATGTTCATGATGCTACCCGCCGTTGCATCGAACGAACCGTTGCCAAGGCGTTGACCGGCGAGCCAGTTGTCCTCGATGAACTTGACCACGGATGCCTGGGTGATCGGCGTATCGTCGACGAAGTTGACCTTCGCCCACGGCGACACCACGATAAACGGCGTGCGCGTACCCGGGCCGCAACGACCGTTCACCGGGCCGCCATTCACGCCCGGCGGTCGAACCGCGCCCGTTGCCGTGCACTGACCCGCGCCGCTCAGATTGTCGCTGCCGGCCACCGTCTTGCCGCCCGCGGATTGCTCCCTGGCCGAATCGAACGACGCGCTCGTCGGCGCCTTGTAGCGGTGGTCGTACCAACCATCCGAATCGTCGTAGGCGATGATCACGGCGGAGTTCTTCCAGTCAGGCTGTTGCTGCAGGAAGTTGATCACCTTCGTGACGAAGGCCTGCTCGTCGATCGGGTCCGAATTTCCCGGGTGACCGTCGCTGATTGCCGGCGCCTTCAGGAAGCTCACCGACGGGTAGTTGCCCGCTTTCACCGCGGCGAAGAAGTCATCGGTGTCGTACTGGTGATGAACCGGCGTTGCCGTGTTGTCGAGCGGATCGGTCATGCCGATCATCGCCGCCGACGACGGACGCGTGTGCGCGAGGTTGGCCGTGGTCGCGTAGTACTGGAACCACGCGTGATGCTGCACATAGTCGGCCTTGGTCGCGTTCAGCACTGGCGAGAACGTCGAACGTGCGCAACCGGTGGTGCCGTTGGGATTGGTGGTCGTCAGGTTGAAGCCGCCCATGAAGCCGCCCCACGTCAGGCCCTTCGCGTTGAGCAGGTCGCCGATGTTCTTGTTGTTCGACGACATCGCGGCCGTCACCGTGCTGCCTGCCGCGGTCGTGCAGACGTCACCGGTCGGGTCGAGGTCGCCGATCAAGGTGAAGCCACCGGTTGAATCCGGAATCGCGTTGGCCGAGGTTCCGCCCGTCACCACGACTCCGTTGTTCTGGCCCGAGACGACTTCGAGTGCGCCAGGCGTCGACGGACCGTATGTGTCCGTGTACGCGTTCTGGTTCATCGCGAAGTTCTGCGCGTAGTTCCACAATGCCGTGACCGTGTTGCCGTCGAAGTAGCCGAGCACCTGGCCCTTCGTGGCGAACGCGCCGGTGCTGCCGGCAATCGTCGAACCTGACGCCGTGAACAGCGGGAACGAGTCCATCGCGCCGTTGTTATATGCGAGTTGTTCGGCGGCGTACGCGTGGTTCTGGCTCGACGTATTGGCTTGCGAACGATCGAGACGGAACGGCAGCAGGTCGGCTGCCGGCAGGCCGAGGCCCGCGATCGTCACGGCGCCAACCGTGCGGCCTGCCGTGTTCGGCGAGGTTGCCAGCGCGTTCGGGTTTGCGGCGATCAGGTTATTGCTGCTGAGGTTGTCGACCGCGGGCGTGCCTGCGGCTGCCGTAAATTGCGGTTCACCGACCGGGTTACTGGCTTGCGGGTAGGTCGCGAAGTAGTGGTCGAACGAGACGTTCTCGCCGAAGATCACCACCACGTGCTTGATCGGCGTGGCCGTCGCAACGACATCCTGCGCCGATACCGTTGCCGCGATAGCCCGCGCCGACGCCGCCGAGTTCACGCTATTGTTGCCGCATGCTGCGAGCGCAAGCATCGCGGCAAACGGGATGGGTAAGAGCGTTCTACGGAACATGTGACTGGCTCCAGATTCGGCTTCGCCGTTCAGCGTTTCCAGTGATGCACGTGTGGATGTTCGCTGGGGATACGGTTAGGAATGCAGCAGAGATATCTTACCGCTAGCAACTGCGCGCATTGAAACATCTGCTGATTACGATTTAAGGGCGCGAATATTACGTTTTTCATCTATTTCCATTCATTTAAATAACGTTTACTGTCGTTCTGCTTGCGCGTGGCCGCAACGTGAAGACCGTTCTGTCCGTCATGACTTGCCTGCTCCAGCGTGTTTCTTTCAATGCAAACCACAGCGACGGATTTTTCCGGCTGCTGCGTTCAAGAAGAAACGCAGCCGCTTATGGCTTCGGCTCTTATGGGAGAAACCAGCATGACATCGACCAAACCGGTCCGCCTTCTGACTTCCGTGCTCGCTGCGGCGATCACGTGCGCCGCAGCGCTGACAGCCGCGCCCGCCTTCGCGCAGGCGGTGATCGTCGCGCCAATGGCGCCGCCGCCGCCGCGCGTCGAAGTGATGCCGGCGCCGCGTGCAGGCTACGTCTGGGATCAGGGACGCTGGCGCTGGGACCACGGCCGTTATGTGTGGGTGCCGGGCCACTGGCGGCCGGTTCGTGCCGGCTATCGCTGGGTGCCGGGGCATTGGGTGCAGCGCGGCCCGCACTGGCGCTGGGTCGAAGGGCATTGGGCCTGAACGTTGAGCACCGTGGCTCGCCTGGGCGCGCTTCGGCCCGCCTGGTGCGCTTTGCAACCCAACCGGACAGGTTCCTATGAAAACGCTTGTGATCATTCTGCTGGCGGCCACGCTCGCCGGCTGTGTCGTCTACCCGGCGCACCCGGCCTATTATCGACCGCCAGTCGTCGTATATTGATTGCAATGTACGTTGCAATCTATCCGGTGCGCGCCGTTCGAACCGTTGCGCGCACAACCAATCGATCCGCGCTTCGCGTTTTGCGCGCGCTGTGGAGCCGCATGCCTTGAGCGAACGCGATCCCGATGCGGAACTGCTGGCGGGAGTTGCCCGGCAAGACCCGGCCGCCGTCCGCTCGCTCGTCGCGCGCAAGTTGCCGCGTCTGCTCGCGCTCGCCACGCGCATGCTGGGGGATCGCATGGAAGCGGAAGATGTGGCGCAGGAAGTCTTCGTGCGGATCTGGAAACAGGCGTCGCGCTGGCGGGAAGGTGAGGCGAAGGTCGATACGTGGGTGCATCGCGTGGCGCTCAATCTTTGTTATGACCGGTTGCGCGGCCGCCGCGAAGTCCCGCACGACGACATGCCCGATGAGGTCGACCCCGCCGCATTGCCCGACGCCACCCTCGAAGCGCGCGCGCAGGACGAGCGCGTTCGCGAGGCGCTCGCCGCATTACCGGCGCGACAGCGCGAGGCACTCGTGCTCAATTACTACCAGGAGATGTCGAACATCGACGCTGCCGCCCTGATGGGCATTACGGTCGATGCGTTGGAAAGTCTGCTGGCACGCGCGCGCCGCAATCTGCGCGCCCAACTGGCCGGCAGCGGCCTTAGCAAGGACAAGTCATGACGCCCGAAAGATTTCATCAGATCGTCGAAGCCTATGGCGCCGATCCGCGCCGCTGGCCGCAGCAGGAACGCGCAGCTGCGGAGGCCTGGGCCGCGGCGCATCGTGTCGAGGCCGACACGGCGTTGGCGGACGCGGTCGGCATCGACGCATGGCTGGCGGCCGATAAGCTCGAGCCGCCGGGCGCGGCGTTGCAGCAGCGCGTCATTGGCAGCGCACCGGGACGGCGGCCCATAGCGCCGCGCCGGCGCTTGTGGTGGTCGGGCGCGGCGGTGGCAGGCGTCGGCTTGCTGGGTGGCGTGGCCGGCGCTTTGGCGGTGTCGTTTTTCGTTTTGACGGGGGCGGTTCCGCCAGTGCATGAATTCTCATATTTAACTTCGAGCTTCGGCGGTTCATCCGCCGATTGGAGCGGCGAATGAACGGCCGGTCATGGAAAATCGTGCTGGTGGCTTCGCTGGTGCTCAACGTGTTCCTGCTGGGTGCGATTGTCGGTGGTGCTTATCAATGGTTCGCGGCGCATGGTGCGATGACCCCGGTGCTGGCGCAGCAGCGCACGGCGCTGCGCTTCGCCGCCGAAACGCTGCCCGCCGGGCGTCAGCAGGCCTTCATCGACGGCTTGAAGAATGCGCGCCGCGAGGGCCGGCAGTTTGCCCGCGAGGGCCGCGAAGGGCGTCACGAAGTGTTGCGGCTGCTCGCCGCGCCGCAGTTCGATCGCGCGGCACTGGATGCAGCGCTGGCGCGCACGCGTGAAGCCGACAGCAGCTTGCGCGCGCAAGTGGAAGGCAGTGTGGCGGATTTTGCGGCGACGCTGTCGCCCGAGGAGCGCGTCGCATTCGCCGACAGCCTGAAGCTGCGCGGCCAGTGGCGTGAACCGCAACCGGCCGCCAATGCGAACAAGCCGCCGCAGCCGGCCGCGTCGCTGCCAGCCGTGAGTGACGCTTCGGGCGAGTAAAGAATTCTGCGCGGACGCGACGGATTTGATCGTGGCGGCCGTTTAAGAAATATCCAACGCCGAAGAGGACGGTATGGCTATCTCACCGAACATGAATGCCGCGGCAATTGCGCTGAACCGCTTCGGTCTTGGCGCGCGTGCCGACGATACGCCGCCCGCCGACCCGAAGGGCTGGCTGCTCGCACAGTTCGAGCAGTATCAGCCGCGGCCTGCCGCATGGGCGAGCCAGCCCGATTCGGTGGCGCTGTCCACCGAGCTGGTACAGCAGCGCATGCAACTGAACCA
Organism: Paraburkholderia sp. GAS348; assembly: GCF_050434205.1. NCBI lineage: Bacteria > Pseudomonadati > Pseudomonadota > Betaproteobacteria > Burkholderiales > Burkholderiaceae > Paraburkholderia > Paraburkholderia sp. GAS348. Next base: position 118,368 of record NZ_JBNPVT010000017.1, on the reverse strand, counting down.
GCTGAACCGGCAAAGTCAGCAGAATCAGCAGAACGTCAACGAAGGCGCGATCGCCAATCGGGCGAATGCGCAGGCCAGCACGCAAACCACGGGACAAGCCAGCGCGCGAACCACCGGACAAGCCAACACGCAAACCACCGGACAAGCCAACACGCAAACCACTGGACAAGGTGCAACCGAAACCACCGCCCAAACCGCTAAGCAAGCCGAACGAAAAGCGTTGCGCGGAGAAATTCTCGACATGTACCGTTCCGCGGTGAACGCGCGTGTCACAAGCGCGCTGACCACGCAGACGCCTTTCATCGAACGGCTGGTCCATTTCTGGGCGAACCACTTCGCGGTATCCACGGAAAAGCCCGGCGTTGCGGCACTGGCCGGCTCATTCGAAGCGGAAGCGATCCGCCCGCACGTGCTCGGGCGTTTCGAAGACATGCTGGTCGCGGTCGAACGTCATCCGGCCATGCAGTTGTTTCTCGATCAGACGCGCTCGGTCGGACCGGACAGCGTGGCGGCCATGCGCGCCGCGGAGCGCAATCCGAACGTCAAACGCGGGCTGAACGAGAATCTGGCGCGCGAAATCATGGAGCTGCACACGCTTGGCGTGCGCAGCGGCTACAGCCAGGACGACGTCACCGAATTCGCCCGCGCGCTGACCGGCTGGAGTCTCGCCGGCAATCCTGGCAATCCGCGCAATCCGGGTAATGCGGCCCGGCCGGGTATGCAGCCCAACGCCGCCCCTGGCACTTTCGTGTTTCGCGTCGCACTGCACGAGCCGGGCTCGCGAATCATCATGGGCCGCCGCTACGACCAGCCGGGAGAAGAACAGGCGCTGGCGATCCTGCACGACCTCGCGAACTCACCGGCAACGGCGCAGCACATCGGCGGCAAGCTCGCCCGTCACTTCGTCGCGGACAATCCGCCGCCTGAAGTGAGCGAGCGGCTGGCGAACGCGTTCGAGCGCAGCGGCGGCGATCTGCCGACCGTGTACCGGACGCTGATCGACATGCCACAGGCGTGGTCGCCGGTCGCCGTGAAGTTCAAGACGCCGTGGGAATGGACCATTTCTTCGATGCGCGGGCTCGGCTGGCAGGACATCGGCAACCTGCAGGCCGCGCCCATCCTGACGCAACTCGGCCAGCCCGTATGGCGCCCAGGTTCGCCCGCCGGTTACGACGACATTGCCGCGAGCTGGGCGGCGCCCGATGCGCTTGTGCGCCGGGTCGAAGTGGCGCAGCGCTTCGCGTCGCGTGTCGGTGACCGGCTCGACGCGCGCTCGCTCGGCCAGACCCTGCTGGCCGGGTCGCTCAGCGCGCCGACCGCCACGGCTGTGTCGCGTGCCGAAAGCGCGTCGACGGCGATTGCGCTGCTGCTGGTCTCGCCGGATTTTCAACGGAGATGAATGCCATGCTTTCACGCCGCAGGTTTTTGAGCATTGCCGCCGCAGGCGCGGGCGCGATTCTCGTGTCGCCGCAGATCGCTTTTGCAAGCGTCGCAACCGATCGCCGTTTCGTGTTCGTGATCCAGCGCGGCGCGGCCGACGGCCTGAACATCGTCGTGCCATACGCCGAGCCCGCCTACGCGACACTGCGCGGTGCGCTTGCGATCGATGCCTCCAGCGCGACCAGGCTCGACGGCACTTTCGCGCTGCATCCCTCGCTTGTGCAGACCGCCGCGATGTATGCGAATCATCAGGCGCTGTTCGTCCACGCGGTGGCGTCGCCGTATCGCGACCGCTCGCACTTCGACGGGCAGAACGTGCTGGAGACCGGCGGCGCGTCGCCGTATCAGATGAAGGACGGCTGGCTGAACCGGCTCGTCGCCTCGATGCCCACCACGCGCGAGAACGCGATCGCCTTCGCGCCGACCGTGCCCATGGCGCTGCGCGGCAAGGCGGCGGTGGCGTCGTACGCACCCTCGGGCTTGCCGCAGGCGCCAGACGATCTGCTGATGCGGGTCGCGCAACTGTACGACCAGGATGTGCAATTGCGGCCGCTATGGGAGTCGGCCATGACCGCGCGCGGGCTCGCGGGCGACGCCGGTGCGCGTCAGGACCCCGCGAGCCTCGGCAAGCTCGCCGCCGGTTTTCTGTCACGCGACGACGGTCCGCGTATCGCGATGATCGAAACCAGTGGCTGGGACACGCATACGGCGCAGAACGCGCGTCTTGCCAATCAGTTAAAAGCGCTCGACACGATGCTCGCGGCATTGCGCGACGGTATGGGCCCATTGTGGAACAAGACCACCGTGGTGGTGGCAACCGAGTTTGGCAGAACCGCCGCCGCCAATGGCACGGGGGGCACCGATCATGGCACCGGCTCGGTGGCGATGGTGCTGGGCGGATCAGTAGTGGGCGGACGCGTGCTCGCCGACTGGCCCGGCCTGAAACCGGGCGACCTTTACGAAGCGCGCGATCTCAAGCCGACCCTGTCGCTGGATGCGCTGATCGCCGGCGCCGCCAGCGAAAGCCTGGGACTCGATCCGCAGCGTACGGCCGCCACGCTGTTCGGCCAGACCGCGGGCATGCGCCCGATAACGGGGCTCGTGCGCGCGTAACAAGATCGGGACGACAGGCGCCGCCGCAGATTGGCTCTTGCGGCGCTACCTATCGCAACCTGTCGTCATTGATCAATCGTCAAGCGCGATCAACCCCCTCCGCCGCCCTGCGTGCCGAGCGTCAGCTTGTTGTTCACCGATTTCACGCCTGCAACGCCCTTGGCTATTTCCTCAGCTTGCGGGATCTGCGCGCCATCGGGCACCGTTCCAGTCAACGTCACCGCGCCGCCGCGCGCCCGGACAAACACGTTCGACACATCGAAACCCTGCGCTCTCGCCAAAGCCTTGCGCACGTCCAGACCCAACTTGCGGTCCATCTTCTTGACGACTTTAGGATTGGTAGACGGCGCCTCCATGCTGCCCGACGCCATTGCATCGCTCGACTGGGCATAGGCACTGGACGCAGTCGCCACACACAATGCGATGCCGAGCGCCTTCAATAGATTGATTGTTTTCACGTTTTCTCCATTCCTCGAAAAGTTGATTCCGCATCGTTGCATGCAAAAAACCACGCGCCTGCGAACACTTTGCCGCCCGCATGGAGCCCTCGGTCTTGTAGAAGAGTGAGGTCGTGAAGCTCCCAGCGCGCTTAAACAATACTCCAGCAAACGCGTGAGTGTTGAAAAAACTGACCTGGCCGCACGTCGCTCCATTCGCCGAGCATGGCGGTCAATGTCGGCGGCCCTCATTCAAGTTCTCGGAGGAATTCCTGCTCGAAGAAGCGCGGCCACGCCTGATCGACGTGGTGACCCAGCTGGAAAGCGCGCTTTCGCATTCAGGCATTACGGCATCGAGCGAGCAGTGGCGTTCAGAACCATTGAGGCGCCATCGAGAGCGTCGTATCGTCGAGGCCGCGCAGTGTCGAAAGCATCAGCGAGACGCGCGGCAATTCCCAACGGAAGAACCACTGACACGCGTGCAGCTTGCCGCGATAGAAGTCACAGTCGGCTTCGCTTTTCGCCTCCGGTAGCGCAGCGCTCGCAACGATTGCTTGCCGCAACCATGTCCACGCAATCACGATATGGCCGAACGCTTCGAGAAAAGCATTCGCGTTGGCGAGCGCGCGTTCGCTTTCGCTAGCCAGTGTGGGCAATAACGCTTCGACCGTGCCGGTCAATTCGCTCCATGCCTTGCTGAGCGAATCGGCATGCGCTTGCAGCGCCGGACGAACTCGGGCCGATTCAATGCTGTGCTGAATTTCACGCCCCAACAGCTTGAGCGCGGCGCCTTGTTTCATCACGACTTTGCGGCCGAGCAAATCCAGCGCCTGGATACCGTGCGTGCCTTCGTGAATCATGTTCAGGCGATTGTCGCGGTAGAACTGCTCGACCGGATATTCGCGCGTATAGCCGTAACCGCCGTGAATCTGGATCGCCAGACTATTCGCTTCGAGGCACCACTGCGACGGCCACGACTTCACCACGGGCGTCAGCAGATCGAGCAGCAGGCCCGCTTCGGCGCGTGCGGTGTCGCTCTCGCCGGTGTTCTGTTCGTCGACGAGGCGCGCCGCGTACAGGCACAACGCGTAGGCGCCTTCCACATAGGCCTTTTGTGCGAGCAGCATGCGGCGCACGTCGGCATGTTCGATCAGCGGCAATTGCGGATCGAGCGGGTTCTTGTTATCCGGGCGCCGCCCTTGTGGCCTTTCGCGTGCGTAATCGAGCGACGCCAGATAACCGCGATAGCCGAGCATGACCGCACCGAGGCCGACGCCGATGCGCGCCTCGTTCATCATATGGAACATGTAGGCGAGACCGTGATGCGGTTCGCCCACCAGCTCGCCGATGCATTCGCCGCGTTCGCCGAACGACAGCATCGTTGACGTGGTGCCACGCCAGCCCATCTTGTGAATCAATCCCGCGAGCGCGACGTCGTTGCGTGCGCCGAGGCTCCCGTCGTCGTTGACGTGGAATTTCGGCACCGTGAAGAGCGAGATGCCTTTGACGCCCGGCGCCCCGCCGGGAATGCGTGCCAGCACCAGGTGAACGATGTTCTCGCTCAGTTCGTGGTCGCCGCCCGAAATAAAAATCTTGTTGCCGCGGATCGAATAGGTGCCGTCTTCGTTGGGCGTCGCACTGGTGACGAGATCCGAGAGGCTCGAGCCCGCCTGCGGCTCGGTGAGCGCCATTGTGCCGAATGCGCGGCCTTCGAATAAGGCCTGCGAATACTTTCGCTTCTGCGCGGCGCTGCCGAAACGTTCGATTACGTTCGCGTTCGCCGTGGTCAGCATCGCGTAAGACGAGGTGGCAATGTTGGCGCTCTTGAACAGCGACAGGCACGCAAAGGAAATCACCGAGGGCAACTGCATGCCGCCCATTTCGTAGTCTTTGCCCGCGGCGAGGAAGCCGGCGGAACGGAACGCGTCGAGCGCGCCCTTGACCTCGGCGGGCATCGTCACGCGTTGACCGTCGAATTGCGGTTCGTGTTCGTCCGAGAGGCGATTGTGCGTCGCGAATTTTTCGACAGCGACCGCATGAGCCGTTTCGAGTGCCGCGGTGAAGGTCTCGCGGCTGTGGTCGGCGTGGCGCGCGCGCTGCGTGAGCGTCTCGGCCTCGAGCACTTCGAACAGCTGGAACTCCAGATCACGCGAGTTGATGATCAGCGCATCTTGCATGGGAGAAGACCTGTCTAAAGGTGAGCCGCTATGCAGAACAACTATGCGACAAGCGGGGAAATCCACGAAATCGCATAGACGCGGCTTGATTGAAAAGTGCGGCATTCGGGTAAGCCCCAATGACCCGCCTATCGACGATGCGTGTTAGTTTAAAGCAAAAGTGAATGAGCGTGCTTTTATTTACACGGCGAATTTCGGCACGTATGATGGTCAGAAAATCTGGAATTTAAATCTGCATTGCAGAACAATTTGGAGGAGCGGTGTAATGTCTGTGAAAGACCTGTTTCAACTGGACGGCAAGGTTGCACTGATCACCGGAGGCTCTCGCGGGCTAGGCCTGCAAATGGCCGAGGCGTTAGGGGAAATGGGCTGCCGCGTGGCGATCACCGCGCGCAAGGCCGACGAACTCGCCGAGGCGAAAACGCATCTGCAAGGCCGGGGTATCGAGGTGCAGACGGTGGTCAACGATCTGCAGCGCTTCGAGGGCATTCCCGGTCTCGTGGATGAAGTGCTCGACGTGCATGGCCGCGTCGACATTCTCGTGAACAACGCGGGCGCGACGTGGGGCGCACCGGCCGAGGACTATCCCGACGAAGCGTGGCACAAGGTGATGAACCTGAATGTCCATGCACCGTTTTTCGTCGCTCGCGAAGTCGGCAAACGCAGCATGATCCCGCGCCGTGCCGGCAAGATCGTCAACATCGCTTCGGTGGCGGGTCTGAAGGGTTCGCCGCCTGGCATGAACACGATTGCGTACAACACGTCCAAGGCCGCGGCGATCAACTTCACGCGGGCGCTCGCGGCGGAATGGGGCAAGTACAACATCAACGTCAATGCGATCTGCCCGGGTTTTTTCCCCTCGAAGATGTCGGCAGGCTTGCTCGACAAACTCGAAAGCGCCATCGTCTCGCACACGCCTTTGCAGCGTCTTGGCGGCGACGAGGATCTCAAAGGCCCGGTCGTGTTCCTCGCAAGTGAAGCGTCGCGGCACATCACAGGCCAGTATTTCGCGGTGGACGGCGGCGCGATCATCGTCTGACTGAGCGGTTTGGAGGCGCAGCGCGAGGGGCGCGGCGCGCTGCGCTCACGTACGCAATGGCAATCATCTTGCATGGGATCGGAGTAGGCGCTATGGGGCAGGAGTAAGCGCTAAAGCGCCAACTCCTGCCGACACGCCAACTCTGGTCGACAGCTTTGCATGGGATCGGAGTAGGCGCTATGGGGCAGGAGTAAGCGCTAAAGCGCCAACTCCTACCGGCACGCCAACTCTGGTCGACAGCTTTGCATGGGACCAGAGTAGGCGCTAAAGCGCCAACTCTGGTCGACAAAGGAGACGCCGCATGGATTTTCAGCATTCGGACAAGGTCAAAAGTTTGCAGCAGCGCCTGAACGCTTTCATGGACGAGTACGTGTATCCGGCCGAGGCGGTTTTCGAAGCGCAGATGGACGCCGCGCGTGAATCCGGCAACCGGTGGCAACCCGCGCCGGTGATCGAGGAATTGAAACAGAAAGCGAAGGCCGTGGGCTTGTGGAACCTGTTCCTGCCCGAGTCGAAATACGGTGCGGGACTCACCAACCTCGAATACGCGCCGCTGTGCGAAATCATGGGGCGCTCGCATATCGGCGCGGAGCCGTTCAACTGCTCGGCGCCGGACACCGGCAACATGGAGACGCTGGTGCGTTACGCCACGCCCGAGCAGCAACAGCAATGGCTGCTGCCGCTGCTTGACGGCACGATCCGCTCGGCCTTTGCAATGACGGAGCCGGAAGTGGCCTCGTCGGACGCAACCAATATCGAAGCGCGCATTGAACGCGACGGCGACGACTACATCCTGAACGGCCGCAAATGGTGGACCTCGGGCGCGAACGATCCGCGCTGCAAGATCCTCATCTTCATGGGCAAGTCTAGTCCGGATCACACGAACCGGCATCAGCAGCAGTCGATGATTCTCGTGCCAACGGATACGCCGGGTGTGAAAGTGCTGCGTCATCTGCCGGTATTCGGTTACGACGACGCCCCGCACGGACATGCAGAAATCCTGTTTGAAAACGTACGGGTGCCGGCCAGCAACATGCTGCTCGGCGAGGGCCGCGGCTTCGAGATCGCGCAAGGTCGGCTCGGACCGGGTCGCATCCATCACTGCATGCGTTTGATCGGACGCGCCGAGCGCGCGCTTGAGGCGATGTGCCGGCGCTCGCTGGAGCGCGTAGCGTTTGGCCGGCCAATCGCCGATCAGGGCGTCACGCGTGAACGGATCGCGAATGCACGCATCATGATCGACCAGACACGTTTTCTGGTGCTGAACGCAGCGCACAAAATGGATACGGTCGGCAATAAAGACGCGCGTCAGGAGATCGCCATGATCAAGGTGGCCGCGCCCAGCATGGCGTGTCAGGTGATCGACTGGGCCATGCAGGTGCATGGCGGTGGCGCGGTCAGCGACGACTTCGGCCTCGCGCGCGCGTATGCGAGTTCGCGCACGCTGCGTTTTGCGGATGGGCCCGACGAAGTGCACCGTAACGCTATCGCGAAGATGGAGCTTGGGCGCTACCTCGGGCGCTCGTGAACGACCTGACTCCCGTGATTCCCCTGGGTCCGTTGGGTCCGTTGGGTCCGTTGGGTCAATAGCCAGCCGCGTCCGTCACGCGGCGGACGCAAACGAAGCGTGCACCACCCGTGTGAAACGCGCACAGAAAGTAAGGCAGGAGACGCCGATGAATGAACGCCATCACCCGAATTGGCCGCCGCAAGTGCCAAAGCACCTGACGCTGCCCGAAACCAACATTTTCTATAACGCCGAAGTGTCGGCGGCGCGCTTTCCCGAGAAGCCGTTCATCGTCTTCTACGACACACCGGTGACGTTCGCCGAGTTCAAGGACGAAGCCGAGCGCATCGCGGGATTTCTTCAGCAGGAATGCCACGTCAAGGCGGGCGACCGCGTGCTGCTTTACATGCAGAACAGCCCGCAATGGATCATCGCTTACTACGGGATCCTGCGTGCGAACGCTGTGGTGGTGCCGGTCAATCCGATGAACATGAGCGGTGAACTGGCGCATTACGTCGAGGACAGCGGGGCGACCACGATCATCGCGCCGCAATGCCTGTTCGCGAACGTCGAGCCGCTGATCGGCAACGCGCCGGGGCAGGGTATCGCGCACGTAATCGTCGCGACGTATAGCGATTACCTGAAGCGGCCATCGCCGATTCCCGTGCCCGAATTCGTGGCGGCGCCGCGCAAGACCTTCAATATTCCCGGCGTCACGCCCTGGCGCGAAGTACTCGAACGGCATGTCGCGCCAGGTCCGCTCACCACCGGTCCGGACGATCTGTGCGTCATGCCCTACACGTCAGGCACCACCGGCAAGCCGAAGGGCTGCATGCACACACACCGCAGCGTGATGAGCACGCTGCTCGGCGGCTGCGCCTGGTTCTCGGCGCCGTCGGACGGTGTGTTTCTATCGGTGTTGCCGTTCTTTCACGTGACCGGCATGCAAGGCGGCATGAACAGCGCGATCTTTTCCGGTGCAACGATTGTCGTGTTGCCGCGCTGGGATCGAGAAGCGGCGGCGCTATGCATGCAGAAATATCGCGTCACCGCTTGGCAGTCGATCACGGCGATGATGGTCGACTTCCTGTCGAACCCGAAGCTCGGCGACTATGATCTGTCGAGCCTGTCAGGCGCGCGCGGCGGTGGCGCGGCAATGCCGGACGCCATAGCCAGAAAGCTCAAATCGCTGACAGGGCTCGATTACGTCGAAGGCTACGGCATGTCCGAGACGATTGCCGGCACGCACATCAATCCGCCGCATCGGCCGAAACCGCAGTGTCTCGGCATTCCGGTGTTCGACGTGGACTCGCGCGTGATCGATCCGGTCACGCTGCAGGAACTCCCGCAAGGCGAAACCGGCGAGATCATCGTGAACGCGCCCCAGGTGATGCAAGGCTACTGGCGCAATCCCAAGGCGACCGAAGAAGCGTTTATCGAACTCGACGGCAAGCGCTTTCTGCGTACCGGCGACCTCGGTCATATCGACGAGGACGGGTATTTTTTCATGACGGACCGCCTCAAGCGCATGATCAATGCCTCGGGCTACAAGGTCTGGCCCGCGGAAGTCGAGGCGCTCATGTACCGGCATCCCGCGATTTACGAGGTGTGCGTGATCGGCGTGAAGGACGCGAAGCGCGGCGAAACCGTCAAGGCGCTGGTGGTGCCCGCTGCGGCGCATGCCGGCACGATCAGCGAGCAGGAAATCATCGACTGGTCGCACGCACAGATGGCGTCTTACAAGGCCCCGCGCATTGTCGAGTTCGTGACATCGCTGCCGAAGTCGGGCAGCGGCAAGATTCTGTGGCGCAAGTTGCAGGAAGAGGATGCGGCACGCACGGCCGCAACCATCGAGGGCAACGGCAGCAACGGCAACAATGACAGCACAGGAGGCGCCTCGTCATGACATGGCTCGAAGCTTTACTGGACGATCCGTTCGTCTGCATCACCGACATGCTCCATCGTTTCGCTAAAGAGCGCGCTGAGCACGCGGCGTTGATCTGCGACGGCGAGGTCGTGACTTACGCCGCGCTGAATGCACGAGTCGATCGCTTTGCCGCCGCATTGCAGCGCGACGGCATCAAGCCTTGCGATGCGATTGCGTTGTGCGCGGCCGCCTCGGTGGAATACGCCGTGGCGTTTCTCGGCGCCCTGCGGGCGGGGGCGGTGGTGGCGCCGCTCGCGCCGTCGTCGAGCGCGGCGAGTCTCGTCGGCATGATCGGCAACTCGAGCGCGCGGCTGCTGTTTCTCGACGCCGACGTCAAGCGTCTGCTCGAACCGGTGGCCGCGGAGATCAGCGCAATTCCCGTCGCGCTCGATGCGCACTCGGGCAGCACTGCGCTGGAAGCGTGGCTCGCGCCCGAGGGCGCAACGCCTGAAGCTGTGACGATCGATCCGGCGTGGCCGTTCAACATCATCTATTCGTCTGGCACCACGGGTACGCCCAAAGGCATCGTGCAGTCGCACGGCATGCGCTGGGCCTATGCGGTGCGCAGCATTCAGCGCGGTTATGGCCCTGACGCCGCGACGCTGATCTCCACACCGTTGTATTCGAACACGACGCTCGTGAGTTTCATGCCGGCGCTGACATTCGGCGGCACGGTCGTGTTGATGCCGAAATTCGACGCCGCACGCTATCTCGATCTGGCACAACAGTACCGCGTCACGCACACGATGCTGGTGCCGGTCCAGTATCAGCGCCTGATGGCGCATCCGGACTTCGACCGTTATGACCTCTCCAGCTTCCAGGCCAAGTTCTGCACGAGCGCGCCGTTCGCGGCGAGCGTGAAGGCGGACGTGGTGCGCCGCTGGCCGGGCAAGCTCACCGAGTACTACGGCATGACCGAAGGCGGCGGCTCGTGCCAGTTGGAGGCAGACGAATTTCCCACCAAGCTGCATACGGTCGGCAAACCGGTCGAAGGCCACGATATCCGTCTGATCGACGAACTCGGCAACGAGGTGGTAGCGGGCGAGGTGGGCGAAATCGTCGGCCATTCGCCCGCGATGATGACCGGCTACTACCGTCAGCCGGACAAAACCGCCGAGGCGGAGTGGTACGACCCGAGCGGCAAGCGCTTCATCCGCACGGGCGATATGGGGCGCTTCGATTCCGACGGGTTTTTGACGCTGCTCGATCGCAAGAAGGACATGATCATTTCGGGCGGCTTCAACGTCTATCCGAGCGACCTGGAGGCCGAATTGCGTTCGCACCCGGACGTCGCGGATGCGGCCGTGGTGGGTGCGCAGTCGGAGCAATGGGGCGAGACACCGGTTGCGTTCGTGGTGCGCCGGGCCAATGCATCGATCGAGGCTGACACGCTGCTGGCGTGGGTCAATGCGCGGCTCGGAAAAATGCAGCGGCTCGCCGCGCTGACTTTCATCGATACTTTGCCGCGCAGTCCGATCGGCAAGGTGCTGAAACGGGAGTTGCGCGAGCAGTACTATCCCGCCGCGCGCTAATGCGGTGAACAGCGCGGCGTAACAACGCGCTACGACGCCTGACTGAATACACCAACTGGCAATGGGACAGGGCATGGACAATTTTGAAGGCAAGGTCGCGGTGATCACCGGCGCCGGCTCCGGATTTGGCCGCGAGTTCGCACGGCTCGGCGCGAAGCTGGGCATGCGCCTCGTACTTGCCGACGTGCAACAGGACGCACTCGACGAAACGTTCGCCGAGGTGAGCGCCGCCGGCGCGCAAGGAATCGCGCGCCGCGTCGATGTCGCGAAGGGCGAGGAAATCGACGCACTGGCGCGCGCCACACTCGACGCCTACGGCGGTGTGCATCTGGTGTTCAACAATGCGGGCGTGGGTGGCAGCGGCGGTCTCGTGTGGGAGAGCACCGAGCGCGACTGGCAATGGCTGCTCGGCGTCAACCTGTGGGGCGTGATTCACGGCGTGCGGGTTTTCACACCGCTGATGCTCGACGCCGCCAAACGCGATGCGGGATATCGCGGGCACATCGTCAACACGGCTTCGATGGCGGGCATGCTCAATCCGCCCATGATGGGTCCGTACAACGTGTCGAAACATGCGGTGGTGTCGCTGACTGAATCGCTGTATCAGGATCTTTCGCTGGTCACGCAACAGGTGGCGTGCTCAGTGCTATGCCCGTACTTCGTGCCGACCGGGATTGCGAAGGCGTATCGCAACCGGCCGTCCGAACTGACCAACGATGCACCGCCGACCTTGTCGCAACGTGTGTCGCGAGCGCTGAGCGAAAAGGCGGTGAGTTCGGGGAAGGTGAGTGCGCAAGAGATTGCGGGGAGGGTGTTCGATGCGATCCGCGAAGAGCAGTTCTATATCTTTTCGCATCCGCACGTGCTGGGCGCCGTGAAAACGCGCGCTGAGGACATCGTCACGCCGCGAAATCCGACCGATCCGTTTGCCGAGCGGCCTGAAGTGCGTGTGCAGATTATTGAGGCGTTGAAGGGGTAGAGTGGGGGTAGAGTGGGGGTAGAGTGGGGGTAGAGTGGGGGTAGAGTGGGGGTAGAGTGCGAATCGCACAATCCGGCCGGTTCGTTTGCCGGGCGGCCGGAGAGACGCGAGCACATGATCGAATGCGTTGAATAGAAAAACGTGAGTTGGCGTAGCCAGCCGAGTTGGAATGCGCGAAGCGCCATGGAAACCATGGCGCTTTTTTACGTCTCTATCACATCGTTACTTCGCTGCTGTCAGCGAACTCAACTCCGCCGGCTTCAACTGTCCACCCTGAACCACCGCCGCCAGCGGATTGCCGATCACGAAGCCACCGTGATCGTCGATGCCGGTCACACTTTGCGGATTGGCCTGCGGCGGCAGCGCCTTCACGGCCTTGTCGAACTGATTGCGGATCGCGGTCGCGTCGCTGACGCTGCCGGCCAGCTTCATCGCGAGTGCCGTCGCGTAGACCGCGGTGTAGTTCAGCGATACCTCCTGGCTCGGTTCCCGGCCGCCGTGGCTCTTGCGGAATCGTTCCACAAACGCTTTGGCGTTCGGCGTCTCATCGTTGACCAACGGCAATACCCCGATCGCGCCGTTCAGCTGCGCATAGCCACCGGTGACCTTGGCCACTTCGTCGAGCTTGGCCTGGTCCATTACGATAAAGCCGCCCTTGAAGCCCAGCTCGCGCGCCTGCTGCGCAATCAGGCCGGTCGGTTCGGACGGCCCGCCAATGAACAGCACATCGGGCTTGGCTGCCAGCACGCGGCTCACGCCGCTGTAGAAATCGGTGGCGCGGTTATACGACATCGAATTGTCCGCGACGATCGTGCCGCCGGCCGCTTCCCACGCTGGTTTGAATGCGGCGACCCAGACCTTGCCGTAGTCGGTATCGGTGGCGGCGAGCGCAACCTTCTTGCCGTACGTCGACATTTCGTACTTGATGAACGAGTTCAGATACGACGTGAACGCGGGCGGAATGCGCACCGTGAGCTTGTTGCCGCGCTCGCTGATCTGCGGCACGCTGGTGTACGAGAGCAGCAGCAATTTCTGCTGCTCGTTACTGGTCTGCACCGCGAAGCCGCCGCCCGAATGCGGCACCAGCACCACGGTGGCCTGCTGTTCCTGCGCGAGACGACGCGCGTTGATCGCGGTTTCGGCGGGGTTGTACTTGTCGTCGAGCGGCACGATCTCGAGCTTGATCTTCTTGCCAGCCACTTCGATGCCAGCCTGATTGACGTCGGCGGCCGCCATCTGCATGCCGTCGAGCACTTCCTGGCCGTACTTCGCCGCGCCGCCGCTCAATGGACCGGAGTAGCCGATATGCACCACCTGTTGCGCCATCGCGGCGCCCGCGCCCAGCAGCGCAGTCGTGGCGACAGCCGCACACAGGCTAGTCCGTGCGCACAAGCGTTTGATCGTCATACATGTCTCCTTTGGGATTGTTCGAATGGGCCGACGCTTATGGTCATGCGTCAGGTTGTTCAGGGTCACGCGTCAGGCCGTGCCTCAATTTCGCTTAGCCGCCGACATAAGCGCGCCGGATCGCTTCGTTGTTCATCAGACTCGCGTGATCGCCTTCGAGCACGATGCGGCCGTTTTCGATCACGTAGGCACGGTGCGCGATTTTCAGTGCCGCAAACGCGTTCTGTTCGGCGAGCAGCACCGTCGTGCCCGCGCGATTGATCTGCTGGATCACCTCGAACACCTGCTTGACCACCAGCGGTGCGAGACCGAGCGAAGGTTCGTCGAGCAGCAGCACCTTCGGCCGGGCCATCATTGCGCGGCCGATCGCCACCATCTGCTGCTGTCCGCCGGACAGCGAGCCCGCCGGATGGTCCTTGCGTTCGGCGAGAAGTGGGAAGAGCGCGAACACCTGGTCGAGATTGCGCTGATTGCCGGCCTTGTCGCCGCGATGCACATAGGCGCCAAGCGTGAGGTTCTTCAGCACCGACATGCCCGGGAACAGCTTGCGGCCCTCGGGACATTGAATCACGCCACTGCGCACAATCTGCGCGGGCGTCATGCCGAGCAGCTCGCGCGTGCCCAGCCGCAGGCTGCCGCTCGCGGCACGCCGCAGGCCGCTCGTAGCAAGGAAGATCGAACTCTTGCCCGCGCCGTTGGCGCCGAGCAGCACCACCAGTTCGCCGTCGTCCGCGTGGAGATCGATGCCGTCCAGCGCACGGAAGCTGCCGTAATCGAGCGAGACGTTTTCAAACTTCAGCATGCTCGCTCCCGAGATAGGCGTCGATCACGGCCGGGTTCGCGCGAATCTCGGCAGGCGCGCCCTCGGCGATTTTCTTGCCGTAGTTCAGCACCATGATGCGGTCGGCGAGCTTCATGATCATGTTCATTTTGTGCTCCACAAGGCACACCGTCACCCCGTGCTTCACCAGTTTGCGGATCAGTTCGGCGAGACCTTCGGTCTCTTCGGGATTCACGCCGCCCGCGGGCTCGTCGAGCAGCATCAGGCTGGGAACAGTCGCAAGTGCGAGTGCCACCGCCGCGCGTTTGCGATCTTCCTGCGAAATGTCGCCGGCCATCCGTTCCGCCATCGCCGACAAGCCGACGAAATCCAGAGCCTCACGTGCCTTCTCGCGGCAAATGCGTTCTTCCTGCTTGAGCCGCGCGGAATGGGTCAGCACGTCCCACAGCCCCGAGCGCGTGCGCAGCCGGTGGCCGACGATCAGGTTGTCGAGCACGCTGGCCCGGTCGAACAGCGCGGTGGATTGAAAGGTGCGTGCAACACCGAGGCGCGCCATCTGATCGGCGCCCAGCTTTGTCACATCCTGGCCTTTGAAGAGGATGCGTCCAGAGCTCGGCAGATGGGTGCCGCTGATCAGATTGAAGAAGGTGGTTTTACCCGCGCCATTCGGCCCGATGATCGCGTTGATCTTGCCGGCTTCGATACGCGTGCTCACGTCGTCCACCGCGACGAGGCCGCCGAAGTGTTTGCTGAGCGAGTCGATTTCAAGCATGACGGTCTCCGCGCGCGGGCTGCGACTGGCGCGCAATAATGCCGCTGTTCGGCGTTGCAAGTTTCGCGCGCCGGTTCTTTCTTGCCATATGCAAACCGACGATACCGTTTGGCAGAAAGATCACCAGCAGAATCAGGATCGGGCCGAACACGACGAAGCGGTACGCCTGCAGAAACTGCAGATACTGCGTGAGCCATGGTACGGCGAGCGCGCCGAGCAGCGGGCCGGCGAGGGTGCCGATGCCGCCCACCAGCATGTACATGGTCATGTCGAAGGTGTGCTCGACGCCGGCGAGATCCGGTCCGAGAAAGCGCACGGAACCCGCATAGAGACCACCCGCGAGTCCCGCATAGACAACCGACAGCACGAAGGCCAGCACCTTGTTACGCATCAGATTGATGCCGAGCGACTGCGCGAGGCCGTCGCTATTGCGGATCGCCATGAAGGTCCGGCCGAGCAGCGAGTTGACGATGCGATGCATCAGCCACACACCGACCACCAGAAATGCGAACACCAGGTAGTAGAGCGGTCGCGGATTTTCAAACGACACGATGCCGAAGCCCGCAGGCGCCGGGATGCCGACGATGTCCGAGACCCCGTGCGTGAGGCTGTCCCATTTCTCGATCACGAGAAACATGATGTAGCCGACGCAGAGCGTGAAAATAGTAAAGTAATGGCCGCGCAGACGCAGCGATACGAGGCCGACCAGCGCGCCCAGTATCGCGACAACCACGCCCGAGGCAATGAACGCGAGCCAGAACGGCACCTGATGGTCGACCGTCAGAATACCCACCGTGTACGCGCCCACCGCCATGAAGCTGCCATGTGCGAGATTGAACTGCCCCGTATAGCCGGTGATCAGATTCAGCCCGACGGTGGCCAGCGCGAAGACGTACGCAGTGGACATCACGGTGAGCATGTAGTCGTTGGTGGCCAGAAACGGAAATGCCAGACCGAGCACGAACAGCAGCGTCCACCCCGGCTTGCCCTCGAATAATTTCATGACTGATTTCACGATGTGCGCAGTTCCCTGGTGAACAGCCCCTGAGGACGAACCGACAGAATCACCACCAGCAGTACGAAGGCGATGATGTCCTTGTAGTCGGTCGAAATGTAGAACGCGCCGAAGCTCTCCGCCATGCCGATGATCAACCCGCCCACGATCGCGCCCGGCACGCTGCCCATGCCGCCGAGAATGATGATCACGAAGGCCTTCACGATCACCAGTTGGCCCATTGCCGGATAGACGAGGTTGATCGGCGCGTACAGCGTGGCCGCCACGGCGGCGAGAAGGCCCGAGATGCCGAAGGTCAGCACCGTCACCTTGTTGGCGTCGATACCCATCAGCGAGGCGCCATCCCGGTCCTGCGCCATCGCGATGACGCTCGAGCCGATCACCGTGTATTTGAGGAAGAGTTGCAGCAGCACCACCAACGCGAACGCGGCCCCGATGATCAGCAAGCGCTGCAACGGTGCGGTCACGCCGCCCAGTTCGATGATCCCGGCGTAGGGCGTGGCCATGCGATGAAAGTCCGCGCCCCAGATTGCTTGCGCACCGGCTTCGAGAAACAGCAGAAGACCGATCGCGGCGATCATGGGATGCAATTCGGAAGATTTGCGCAGCGGATGGAACACCAGCCGCTCGGCGAGGATCGCGAGCACCGCGACCGCGAGGCCGGAGCCGATCATGGCGAGCCAGTAGTTCCAGCCAAGCCGGCTCATCAGGTAGAACGAGACGAACGCGCCGACCATATAGAACGCGCCGTGGGCGAAATTCGGCACCGCGAGAATGCCGTAGACCAGCGTGAGCCCGAGCGCAACGAGGCTGTAGATGCCGCCCAGCGTCAAGCCGTTGAGAAACTGCTGCAAAAACATATCCACGCTTTGACACCCTCCAACGGAGGCGCGCAGTGCAATCGTTCCCTTGCTTCAGGGGACGCATCGCCGCACGCCTGACTACGGACGGGATAACAGCCGCTGCTCGAATCCGGTGACCGGAATCGACGGTTGTCGGCGGTTTAAAACACGCGCGCACCGGCGTATCGGCGCACCGGCGCAAATTACGACAAGTGATGTGCGGCGACGCGAGAACAATTTGGCACGAACGTTCGCTTTGCGTCAATAAGGTTTTCCATTAGATTGTTCTGCATTGCAGATTATTAGGGAAGTCACTTAGGACACGCTCGCTCGCTTGATCCGGCGCACCGCCCACGCCGCACGCCGGTGCCTCGCGTTGCACTCCGTTTAGAACATATGCCGGATGCCGACGTTCACGCCGGCCGTGGTGCCGGTTGCTTCGTTCAGTGCGTTGTTGACGGACAGGCCGGTGTGCATTGCACCGTGGTTGGTCACGAAGCCGGCTTGCCCATATACCAAGGTGGCCTTCGACAGCGAATACTCAAGCCCGGTGGACGCGAGTATCGAATTGTTCGACGAGTGATTCTCGTCGCGCGTGACCCACACGCCCGCGTCGACGTTCAGCGCCGGTGTGATGCGATAGCTGGCGCCGCCTGAATAGACGCGATCGTTGAACGAACCTGCCACCTTGTACTGCACGTATGAAGCTTTCACGGTCAGGTTGTTGAACACGTAGCTGGCGCCGATTGCACGGCCGTCGAATTCGACCACGCTCGGAATCGCGATCGATGCAGCGCTGCCACCGGCGTTGCCGCTATAGAGCGCGGCGTCGACGGCCAGCGAGCCGAGGTGGTAACGCAGGCTCGCCGAATACTGGCGGCCCGCCTGAAAATTCCCAGCTGCGCCGCCTAATGCCATCATCGCATTGGCTTGCAAGCCGGCGATTTCCGGCGACATGTACGAAATGCCGTTCGGGTTGAACATGCCGGTTACATAGACATTATTGATGTAGGTGATGAGGCCGCTGCCGAAGTACGACATCTCGCGCGGATCGACGTCGTACACCGCGACGAAGAAGGGGGAGAACTGCAAGCCGGCCTTGACCGTGCCGTAGCGGCTGTCCACGCCGACCCACGCCTGCCGGCCGAATTCGCCGCCGTTCGAATTGCCGAATGCGCCGTTCGCAATGTTGACACCGCTTTCGAGATCGAAGATCGCGCGCATGCCGCCGCCGAGATCTTCGGCGCCACGCATACCGAAACGCGAACCCGAGAGTCCGCCGTCGGTGAACGAGTATTGGTAGCCTGCGCTCTGGCCGGTCTTCCGGTTAAGTGTTTTGTTGGTGTAGAGCAGGGATCCGTCGACGACACCGTACAATGTGACGCTGCTTTGCGCATGGGCGCTCGGGGCGGCGCCGAGTGCGCAAGCACCTGCTAATCCAAGAATGGCTCCAACTCGACTGCGATGACTTGCCGGCATGCTTCGTGTCTCCTTGTTTATTGGAATCGATTGAATTGGCGAAGTAATGCGGGTGCTGCAAGGTTCTGGCGATCTGTTGCGTGATGCGCTTTCAATGGGCGACAAGCGGCCTTCAAAATTTGTTAAGGGATACGAAATAATTGGTCTGCTGGTGAGCGCCTTGGGTCCGGTTGCCTGCTGGGTTGTCTCCTGATCGCTGGGCGGCTCGGCGCAGCTATGAACTCATCGATCTCGTGCTTACGCACAGGACGTAGGCGCAATTTGGCACGACCGTTCGTTCTGTGTCAACGGGGGAAACCGCTCGTTTGGACTGCAATTCAGGCCAAAATAGGGAAAACACCTGGCGTCGCGGGCGTGCTTGATTTGCGCCGTAAGGCTATGTAATGCAAGGGAGTTGGCGAAATAATCCGGTTTTAATTTTCAGCCGGCCGGCTGATGCCGATGTTCTGCATGACGGAACTTGCCAGGCGCTGACTCAACGCGCGCCAGGCGTGGCCGGCGAGGATATCGGGCGGCTCCTGCGCCGCAATGATCTCGCTGGTTTCTGATCGGCTTTCTGATTGAAGATGGGCCTCGTTCCCGCGCCGATTTTTTTCGATGACTTGCTGCGAGTAATGTACAACGCGGGACAACGCGGGACAACGCGGGACAACGCGGGACAACGCGGAAGTGCAAGGCATCATCGCGCGTATTCAATGATTGAATAGGCGCGAGTTCTTGCCCGCGAAAGGCATCGTCGAAGATTGCGAAAAGCTTGTCGCGGGTGCGCCGTAACCCGAGCTGTCACCGTAGCCCGACATCTTGTGCGGAGGCTGCTGATATTGCGTGCCAGACTGATTGTTCTGCGTGTTGTGCATCGAGACGGTGCGGCCCGGCGTTATGTCGTTCATCGGTGTGTTCATCTGTTGGGCAAACGACAAAGTCGGGATGGCGACGATCGACGCAATGAGCATGACCTGTTTGAGTGCTTTCATGAAGGCTCTCCAGTAGTGTGATGGTGCCGCACTGGCCATTCCGGTCGATGCGTGTCCACAGAATGAGCAGCTTTCCTTAACTTCTCCTTAGGGACGCCAAAACAACTTTCTTCCGTATTTCGAAGCACGGAAATTGCTGGGCGATAGTGGCGAGAACGAGTGCCTTGAAACGGCATCCAGCCGAAGGGCGCCGGCCAGGCCGTGAAAACGCGTCTGATGCAAGCACTGGTACGCATGTTCGGCGCGGGTTTCGTGCTATCCACGCTCGCTGCGGCTGAATACGCCGACCGTAACAAGTACCACGGGCAGCCGGACGCGGGCCACATGTCGGCCGACGAGCATCATCACGCGGCGGTCGTCCAGACCCTGGCTCACGGCGGGGACGACCCGGACCTGTCGCAAGGGGTGCGTATCGCCGCAGCGGAGTCGTGGCATAAGGGCGTTTCGTCGGGTAACGATCTGCGCGCGGCCGTGCTCGGTGCGAACGACGGCCTCGTTTCAAACTTCTGCCTGATCATGGGCGTAGCCGGTGCGGGAACCGGCAACAAGGCGATCCTGCTCACAGGGCTCGCCGGCCTGATCGCCGGCGCGTGTTCGATGGCGTTGGGTGAATGGCTGTCGGTGACCAATGCGCGCGAGCTGGCCAGTACTCAGATTGCCAAAGAAGCGGAAGAACTGGAGGTGTCGCCCGAGGCCGAGGAGCACGAGCTGGCGCTGATCTATCGCGCGAAGGGGCGTGGCGCCGGCCGGTGCCGCCGCCACGCCGCTTGTCTCAATCCCCTTCCCAGCCATGGCGCTCGTGCCATTCGCGCTCGTGCTCCTCATGCTCATGGTGGCGCCGCTGCCGTTCACGCCATTCCTGGCGCTCATGCCATTCACGGGCGCGCCAGTCGTCGTCGTAGCCGTAGCCATATCCCACGACTGGCGGGGGCGCGTAGACGACCGGCGGAGGCGCAATGTAGGCCGGCTGGGCCGGCACGAAAACCGGCCCGGGAATGCCAATGCCGATGCCCACGTCGACGTGGGCGGAAGCGACTGTGGAAGCCATTAGTATCGCGCCGCCGAGAATCGCTGATAGTAGGTTCTTGCGCATGTTTTTCGTTTCGCCTGATGGTTGCAGACGATGACAGTGAAGATGCTGCGCAGTTTAGGCAGTGCCACGGTATGCAGGTGCAAGAGGGATGCGAGATTGGTAACACGGAGTAACGGCGCGCAGCCTTAAGGTTGCCCTAATGATTCCCGTGCGCCATAAGCCGGCTAGACCTCCGGTTTCCCTCCGCCGCGTGCAACCAGTGACGGTGCTTTCGGCACGAACCGGCCATTGATCGTCGGGTCGACCTTCCGGGCGCCAAATGGCGCCCGCTGAGCAACGGTGCGCCTGCTGCACCGCTACAAGTTCGCCTGCCACTTCACCCGCACAGCCGTTTTTTTTGCTGAATCACGCCCACTTGCTCTGGCGCGACACGCCCGGCTAGTCACCCCAACACGCCGCAAACCCTTATCCAACAGGGCTTTACCCACCGCCAGCCGGCGCCCATGCGGCGCCGGTGTCGCATTTCCACATGTGGTTGTCGCAAATAGTCGGCTAGGCGTACTTTTTTCTGGCAACTATGTATGCACGGCGCGGACGGACGTCCGCCACTCCAGCAACTATCTTGCATGGGACCGGAGTAAGTGCTTTGCATGGGACCGGAGTAACGAACTTTGCATGGGACCGGAGTAGCGAGCTTTGCATCGACAGCTCAAGCGCGAACTCCGATCGACAGCTAAAGCGCGAACTCTGGCCGGCAGCTAAAGCGCTTACTCCGGTCGACATAGGAGAGCATTCAATGAATTCCCCCAAGGTCGTGGTCGAAGGGTTGTGCAAGGTGTTCGGCACCAACCCGAAACAGGCGATCGGCATGCTGGCAGGCGGCGCGACGAAAGAGGAAGTGTTCGCGCGCACCGGTCAGATAGTCGGCGTCCACAACGTATCGTTCGAAGTCAAGGAAGGCGAGATCTTCGTGCTGATGGGCCTGTCCGGTTCCGGCAAGTCGACGTTGATTCGCCTGATCAATCGTCTCGTCGAGCCGACCGCCGGAAAAGTGCTGATCGATGGCCGCGACGTGGCCAGCGTGCCGCGCTCGGAATTGACGGCGCTGCGCCGCAAGGACATGAGCATGGTGTTTCAGTCCTTCGCGCTGATGCCGCAGCGCACGGTGCTGTCCAACGCGGCGTTCGGGCTGGAAGTGGCGGGCGTCGGCAAGAAGGAGCGCGAGAAGCGCGCCATGACCGTGCTCGAACAGGTCGGCCTCGCGCCGTTCGCGGAAAAGTTGCCGGCCCAGCTGTCCGGCGGCATGCAGCAACGCGTGGGCCTTGCGCGGGCGCTGGCAGTCAACCCGTCGCTGATGATCATGGACGAGGCGTTCTCCGCACTCGACCCGCTCAAGCGCAAGGAAATGCAGAACGTGCTGCTCGATCTGCAACGCGAGCAGCAGCGCACCATCCTGTTCGTCTCGCACGATCTGGAAGAGGCGATGCGCATCGGCACCCGGATCGCGATCATGGAAGGCGGCAAGGTGGTGCAGATCGGCACGCCGCAGCAAATCATCACCAATCCCGCCGACGATTATGTGCGCGCGTTCTTCGAAGGCATCGACACCAGCCGCTATCTGACCGCCGGCGACCTGATGCAGACGGACGCGGTGCCGCTCATGCAGCATTCGCCGCCGATCGACGCCTCGAGCGTGGCCGCGACGCTCAATGGCAGCGCCGAATACGCGTTCGTGCTCGACGCCGAGCGCAAGATCCGCGGCTTTGTGTGCCGCGATGCGATGGGCAGTGCGTCGCCGAAGCTCAATCACATCGAGTGCATCCGCCGTACTACGCCTCTGGACGACGTTGTCGAACGCGTGGTGGCGAGCCGCGCGCCGCTGCCGGTCGTCGAAGCGGACGGCTCCTACTGCGGTTCGGTCAACAAGACGAACGTGCTGAACGTTCTCACGCGCCATCGAGGTTCCCATGTCTGAAATCATTCCACTTGGCGCCTGGGTCGATCACGGCGTTCACTACCTGCTTGACCACGACGCCCAAACCTTCGATTCCATCGGCAAGGTCATCGAGAGTTTTGCCGCGCTGATCGAACACGGCCTGCAAGCGGTGCCGATGTGGGCGCTGATGGCGTTTTTCGTCGGCATCGGCTTGTGGCGGGTGGGCTGGCGTTTCGCGCTGTTCACGTTGCTGGCGATGCTGCTGATCTACGGCACCGGCTTCTGGGACCAGATGGTGATTACACTTGGCCTCACGCTCTCGTCGACCTTGATCAGCCTGCTGCTCGGCGTGCCGCTCGGCATCTGGACCGCGAAGAGCCGCACCGTCGAAATGATGGTGCGCCCCGTGCTCGATCTGATGCAGACCATGCCCGCGTTCGTTTACCTGATTCCGGCTGCGATGCTGTTCGGTCTCGGCCGCGTGCCGGGGATTCTCTCCACCGTGATCTTCGCGATGCCGCCTGCTGTGCGCCTCACGTCGCTCGGCATCAAGCATGTGAATCGCGAAATCGTCGAAGCAGGGCAGGCGTTTGGCTGCACGCCCTTGCAATTGCTCTACAAGGTGCAGTTTCCGAATGCGCTGCCGTCGATCATGACCGGCGTGAACCAGACCATCATGATGGCGCTCTCGATGGTGATCATCGCCTCGATGGTGGGCGCGGGCGGCCTCGGCAACGACGTGCTGGCGAGTATTCAGCGGCTCGATATCGGCCTCGGCTTCGAAAGCGGCCTCTCGGTGGTGATGCTCGCGATCATTCTCGACCGCATCACGGAAAGCTTCGGACGCTCGCCGGGCACGGCGCGGGCGCCGCTGCTGTCGGGCTTGCGCAGCGTCATGAAGGTGCGCCGCGCGCCGACGGCCCAGCACAGTTGAGCCGCCTATGAAGCGCGACGCGATCGCCCCTGTCGAGCCCCAAGCCGATTCGCCGCTGTCCGGGCTCGCGCACTTCGGCTTTCTGACACTGCCGAACTTTTCGATGATCGCTTTTACGAGCGCGGTCGAGGTGTTGCGCATGGCCAACTACGTGGGCCGCGCGCAGCACTACACGTGGTCGGTGATTACACCGGACGGCGAGCCGGCGCGAGCGAGCAACGGCATCACCGTGAAGCCGACCACGACACTGGCCGTTGCGGGCATGCCGGATGTGCTGATCGTCTGCGCGGGCTGGCATGTGCGCGACTACGTGGACGATACGGTCATCGCATTGCTGCAAGACGTGGCGTCGAAAGGGATTCCGCTTGGCGGCATTTGTACGGGACCGTACGCGCTGCTGGCTGCGAACCTGCTCGATGGTTATCGCTGTACCGTGCATTGGGAAGACATGTCGCCACTGCACAAAAGCTACCCGCACGTGCGTTTCGCCGATGAACTGTTCGTGATCGACCGCGACCGGATGACCTGCACCGGCGGCACTGCGCCGCTCGATCTGATGTTGAAACTGGTCGGCATGCGCCTCGGCCATGCGGTCGCGGCGCAAGTGTCCGAGCAGTTCATTGTTGAGCGGATTCGTGGTTCGACCGATTATCAGCCTATTCCCGTCGACGCGCGGGTTGGTTTTTCGCGGGCGGAATTGATCGAAGTCGTGCGGTTGATGGAGGCGAATATCGAAGAGCCGTTGTCGCTCGAAGAGCTCGCGCGGCTCGTGCATCTCTCGCAACGTCATTTGCAGCGCATGTTCAAGATGTTTCTGAGCGTATCGCCGACGCACTATTATCTGACCCTGCGTTTGCGTCGTGCGCGTGAACTGTTGCGCAATACGGATGCGTCGATCGCGCGAGTGACGGCCGTTTGTGGCTTTCATTCGCCGTGTCATTTCAGTAAGGCCTATCGCGCGCAGTTTGGTCACGCGCCGAGCGTCGAGCGGCGCCTGTCGGCGTGAACGAGTTGGCATCCATGAGTTGGTATGAATGTAGTTGGTATGAATGAAGTCGGTGTACAAAATCGCGCCTGGAAAATCCGCTTAATAGAACCATTCAAGCATCAATCACCCTGAGGGAACGCCATGAAACGTCTGTGGGCTGCGTCGTTGTGCGCGCTGTCGGTGTCGTCTGTCTTTGCCACGGAACCTGCCACCTGCCGGGACGTCCGGTTCGCCGACGTCGGCTGGACCGATATCGCGGCGACTACCGGTCTCGCCTCGACGGTGCTCGAAGGGCTCGGCTACAAGCCGACCAAAACCATCGCCTCGGTGCCGATCACCTTCGCGGGTGTGAAGAGCAAGCAGATCGACGTGTTCCTCGGCTACTGGTCGCCGACCATGGATCCGATGATCGATCCGTTCAGGAAGGCCGGCCAGCTCACCGTGCTGCCCACGCCGAACCTGACCGGGGCGAAATACACGCTCGCCGTGCCGGACTACGCGTACCAGGCGGGCATCAAAACCTTCACCGACATCGCGAAGAACTACGACAAGCTCGACGGCAAGATCTATGGCATCGAACCGGGTAACGACGGCAACGCGCTGATCAAGAAGATGATCGACAGCAACCAGTACGGCCTTGGCAAGTTCAAGCTGGTGGAGTCGAGCGAGGCGGGCATGCTGGTCGAGGTGAATCGCGCGATTCGCGACAAGAAGCCGATTGTGTTTCTCGGCTGGGAACCGCATCCGATGAACGTGCAGATGAAGATCGACTATCTGTCCGGTGGCGACGACGTGTTCGGCCCGAACTATGGCGAAGCCAAAGTGCTGACGGTCACGCCGAACGATTACTCGACGCGTTGCCCGAACGTCGCGAAGCTGGTGTCGAATCTGCACTTCACGACCGATATCGAGAACCACGTGATGCTGCCGATCATGAACAAGACCGATCCGAACAAGGCGGCGAAGGATTGGCTGAAGGCGAATCCGGGTGTGCTCGACAAGTGGCTGGCGGGCGTGAAGACCTTTGATGGGAAGGATGGCTTGCCGGCGGTGAAGGCTTATGTCGCGGGGCAGTGAATCAAATCGCCTGAGCCCGCCCCGGAAAGGTCTCGTCATAGCCTGAGCCGTTATCGACTTCTGCCGCCGTACCGCGTTGCTCGCGGTACATCATCGGCGGCAAGCCGAACTGCTTGCGGAATTCGCGGCCCAGATGCGAGGCATCGGAAAAGCCGCAGCTCGACGCGATATCCGCCACCGTCTTATCCGAACTCGTCAGCAACCAAGCCGCAGTGCGCAAACGCACTTGCTTCGCGTAGGCCTGCGGCGCCTTACCTGTTTGCGCCTTAAACAGCCTTTCGAGTTGACGCGGCGACAGATCGAGCTTGCGCGCCAGTTCATCGAGCGGCAACGAGCGCCCCACATGCTGTTCCATCAGCAGAATCGCGCGTTTCACCTTCGGATGCGCGGCAGGCGCCAATCCCGGCGGATGCGGCTGCGGCGCATTACCCTTCTGCATATCGTCGACCAGCAGAATCCGCAGCGCCTTTTGCACCGTGGCCGTTTCGAAGTGGCGCAACAGAATCGCGGCCGCCACGTCGATCGAGGCCCGCCCACCCGAACACGTAATGCGCCGACGGTCGATCACGAACAGCCGGTCCGCCACCAGCGCCTCCTCATTGACCGCCGGAAAGCGCTCGATGAAATCCCAGTAGTGAAACCAGCTCACGCAGATGCGGTGGCCTTCCAGCACGCCCGCGCGCATCAGTGAAAACACGCCGGTGCACATGCCGACCAGCGTTGCATCGGTAGCGGCGGCGCGGCGGATGAAGGCCAGCGTCGCGTCGCTTGCTGCCGGCCCGGAATGCAGCAGGCCGCCCACCACGACGACGTAATCGAACGGTTCTGCGTTCTCGAACGTTTCCCACGGCGTGATCTGGATCCCGCAACTCGCGCGCACCGGAGCGAGGGTTTCCCCTATCACGCTCCACGAACAGCGCACGGGCTTGCTGAAGTCGCCTTCATCCGCGGACAGGCGCAACAGGTCGACGAAACCCGAGAACGCCGTCAGCGTGAAGTTCGGCAGCAGGATGATGCCGAAGCGGATGCGCTGCTTCGAGGGGCCGTCGATTGATTGAAGGGGGAGCGGTTCAGCGGAATTCATGCATGCAGCCAGCAAGGGAGAGGATTAAATCAAGCATAGCATCGGAGACAGGGACCATTTCGTCGGAGCCGCGCATTGTGGCCGCGCTTGGAGCGAGGCCCGCTTGACGCCACTATCCCACTGTCATGCCGTTTTTATTCTATCGCTCCAATTTGACGTGCGGTGCAATAGGGGCTAGTTGAAACCAAACCCGGCAACCCAGGCATCGCAACGTATAAGGCACGCCATGAACGTCAGC
Source organism: Paraburkholderia sp. GAS348 (assembly GCF_050434205.1). NCBI lineage: Bacteria > Pseudomonadati > Pseudomonadota > Betaproteobacteria > Burkholderiales > Burkholderiaceae > Paraburkholderia > Paraburkholderia sp. GAS348. Next base: position 91,657 of record NZ_JBNPVT010000017.1, on the reverse strand, counting down.
GTCTTCGATCTGTTCAAGATCGGCATCGGTCCCTCCAGCTCGCACACCGTCGGGCCGATGATCGCTGCGTGCCGCTTCGCCTCGCATATCGAAGACGCCAATCTGCTGAGCTTCGTGCGCCGCGTCAAGGTCGAACTGTTCGGCTCGCTCGGCGCGACCGGCAAGGGACACGGCACGGACAAGGCGGTGCTGCTCGGCCTCGAAGGCAATCTGCCCGATCTGATCGACCCCGACGTGATCGAACCGCGCCTGCAGGCGATTCGCGAAACAAAGCAACTGGTGCTGCTCGGCAAGCACCCGGTCAAATTCGACGAGCGCGAACACCTCGGCTTCTTCCGCAAGCTGATGCCGGGCGCACCGGGCTCGAGCATCGTGCATCCGAACGGCATGCGTTTTCAGGCTTTCGACGAAAACGGCCAACTGCTGGTGGAGAAAGAGTATTACTCGATCGGCGGCGGCTTTGTGATCAATCGCGAAGGCGACCGCGTCAATGGGCTGCGCGCCGGTGCGGAAGTGCCGTTTCCATTTCGCACCGGCGACGATCTGATGCGTGTGTGCCGCGAAACCGGTTTGTCGATCGCGGAGGTGACGCTGCGCAACGAATGCGCGTCGCGTACCGAACAGGACGTGCGCGAAGGGTTGCTGACGATCTGGCGCGTCATGTCCGCCTGCGTCGAACGTGGCTGCAAGGTGCGTGGCGAGTTGCCCGGCCCGATGCACGTGAAGCGCCGCGCCGCTGACCTGTGCGCGCAATTGCGGTCGCGTTCGGAAGAGTCGCTGCGCGATCCGCTGTCGATGCTCGACTGGGTCAATCTCTACGCGATGGCCGTGAATGAAGAAAATGCCGCGGGCGGCCGCGTCGTCACGGCGCCGACCAACGGCGCGGCCGGCGTGATTCCCGCCGTGCTGCATTACTACGTGAAGTTCATGCATGCATCGAACGACGAGGGCATCGTCACCTTTCTTCTGACGGCTGCGGCGATCGGCATCATCTACAAGGAAACCGCTTCGATCTCGGGCGCCGAAGTGGGCTGCCAGGGCGAGGTAGGCGTGGCCTGCTCGATGGCTGCGGCGGCGCTCGCCGCCGTGATGGGCGGCACGCCCACGCAAGTGGAAAACGCCGCCGAAATCGGCATGGAACACAACCTCGGCATGACCTGCGACCCGGTTGGCGGCCTCGTGCAGATTCCCTGCATCGAACGTAACGCGATGGGCGCGATCAAGGCGCTGAACGCCGCGCGCATGGCGATGAAGGGCGATGGCCAGCACTACGTGTCGCTCGACAACGTGATCAAGACCATGCGCGAAACCGGCGCCGATATGAAGACCAAATACAAGGAGACGTCGCGCGGCGGCCTCGCCGTGAACGTCATCGAGTGTTGAACGAGTCAAGAAGCAAAGAGTAACAACGGGACCCAAAGGACCAACAATGAGCCGCTATTCGATATTCAGCCTGTTGCGCAACGGGATGTCGTATCACGAGAACTGGGAGCGTCAGTGGAAGAGCCCGGAGCCTAAGCGTGAATACGATGTTGTGATCGTCGGCGGCGGCGGGCATGGACTCGCCACTGCCTATTACCTCGCGAAAGAGCATGGCGTGCGCAATATTGCCGTGCTGGAGAAAGGCTGGATCGGCGGCGGCAATACCGCGCGCAATACGACGATCGTGCGCTCGAACTACCTGTGGGACGAATCGGCCGCGCTCTACGAAAAGGCGATGAAGCTGTGGGAAGGTCTGTCGCAAGACCTGAACTACAACGTGATGTTCAGCCAGCGCGGCGTGATGAACCTCGCGCACACGTTGCAGGATGTGCGTGACACCGAGCGTCGCGTGAATGCAAACCGCTTGAACGGCGTCGACGCCGAATTCCTGACGCCTGAGCAGATCAAGGAAATCGAGCCGACTATCAATCTGAACAGTCGCTATCCGGTGCTCGGTGCGTCGATTCAGCGCCGTGGCGGTGTTGCGAGGCATGACGCAGTTGCGTGGGGTTTTGCACGCGGCGCGGATCAACATGGTGTGGACATCGTCCAGAACTGCCAGGTCACCGGCATTCGCCGCGACGGCAGTCAGGTGGTTGGCGTGGATACCACGAAGGGCTTCATCAAGGCGAAGAAGGTCGCGGTGGTGGCAGCGGGTAACACGTCCACGCTAGCCGATATGGCCGGCATCCGCTTGCCTTTGGAGAGTCATCCTTTGCAGGCCTTGGTCTCTGAGCCGATCAAACCCGTCGTCAATACGGTGGTGATGTCGAACGCGGTGCATGCGTACATCAGCCAGTCCGACAAGGGCGATCTGGTGATCGGCGCAGGCGTCGATCAATACACGGGCTTTGGTCAGCGCGGCAGTTTCCAGATCATCGAAGGCACGCTCGAAGCGATCGTCGAAATGTTCCCGGTGTTCTCGCGCGTGCGGATGAACCGCCAGTGGGGCGGCATCGTCGACGTGTCGCCGGATGCGTGTCCGATTATCAGCAAGACCGACGTAAAGGGGCTTTATTTCAACTGCGGTTGGGGCACGGGTGGCTTCAAGGCGACGCCTGGTTCGGGCTGGGCCTACGCGCACACGATTGCGAGGGACGAGCCGCATCCGTTGAACGCGCCTTTCTCGCTGGACCGTTTCTATACCGGTCACCTGATCGACGAGCACGGCGCGGCCGCTGTTGCCCACTAACACTGACGGAGAACCAGATGTTGCTGATCGAATGCCCGTGGTGCGGGCCACGCGCCGAAACCGAATTTTCTTGCGGCGGCGAAGCTGACATTGCCCGTCCGCTCGATACCGACAAGCTCACTGACAAGGAATGGGGCGACTACCTGTTCATGCGCAAGAATCCGCGTGGCGTGCATCGCGAGCAATGGATGCACACGCAAGGATGCCGCCGCTGGTTCAAGGCGCAGCGCGACACGGTGAGCTACGAGATTCAGGGCTACGAGACGTTCGAACGTCCGCTGCTCACAATGAACTGCGATGAGGTTAAAGCGCAAGACAAGGCACACGAGGGCAAAGCATCATGAGCCAGAAAGACCGACTCCCCAGCGGCGGGCGCATCAACCGCGCAATCGTACTGAACTTCACGTTCAACGGGCGCAAGTATCAGGGCTATCAGGGTGACACGCTCGCGTCCGCGCTGCTCGCGAACGGTGAGCACTTCGTGGCGCGTAGCTGGAAGTACCACCGGCCACGCGGCATCGTAACGGCGGGTGTGGAAGAGCCGAACGCGATCGTGCAGCTCGAAACCGGCGCGTACACGGTGCCTAATGCGCGTGCGACTGAAGTGGAGTTGTATCAGGGACTCGTCGCGACCAGCGTGAACGCGAAGCCGAGCATCGAGAAAGACCGCATGGCGATCAACCAGAAGTTCGCGCGCTTCATTCCGGCAGGCTTCTACTACAAGACCTTCATGTGGCCGCGCAAGTTCTGGCCGAAGTATGAAGAAGTGATCCGCGATGCGGCCGGCCTCGGCAAGGCGCCCGAGCAAACCGATGCGGACCGCTACGACAAGTGCTTCGCGCATTGCGACGTGCTGGTGGTCGGCGGTGGCCCGACGGGTCTGGCGGCCGCGCATGCGGCGGCTTTGTCCGGCGCACGCGTGACGCTGATCGACGATCAGCCGGAACTCGGCGGTTCGCTGCTGTCGTGCCGCGCGGAGATCGACGGCAAACCGGCGCTGCAATGGGTTCAAAAGATCGAGGATGAGCTGCGGCAGATGCCCGACGTGAAGATCCTGTGCCGCAGCACCGCATTCGGATACCAGGACCATAACCTCATCACCGTCACGCAGCGGCTCACGGAACATCTGCCGGTGTCGCAGAGAAAGGGCACGCGCGAACTGATGTGGAAGATCCGCGCGAAACGCGTGATTCTCGCAACAGGCGCGCATGAGCGGCCGATCGTGTTCGGCAACAACGATCTGCCGGGCGTGATGCTGGCTTCGGCCGTCTCCACCTATCTGCATCGCTATGCAGTGCTGCCGGGCCGCAATGCCGTGGTGTTCACGAACAACGACGACGGCTACCAATGCGCTCTGGATCTAAAGGCCGCAGGCGCCCAGGTGACGGTCGTCGATCCGCGCGCCGGTGAATCGAAGGGCACGCTGCCCGCGCTCGCACGCCGCTACGGCGTCAACGTGATGAACGGCGTGGCCGTGACAGCGGCGCACGGCAAGCTGCGGGTTGCGTCGGTCGATGTGGCGTCGTATTCGAACGGACAGGTCGGTGCCAAACAAAACGCGCTGCCCTGCGATCTGCTCGCAATGTCCGGCGGCTGGAGCCCGGTGCTGCACCTGTTCGCCCAATCGGGCGGCAAGGCGCACTGGCATGACGGCAAGGCCTGCTTCGTGCCGGGCAAGGCGATGCAGCCGGAGACGAGCGTCGGCGCGTGTGCCGGCGACTTCACGCTGGGATCGGGGATTCGCTTCGCGGTCGACGCCGGTGTCGAGGCGGCGCGCGCGGCTGGCCATATCGTTGCGCGGCCGAACCCGGTACAAGTGGCCGAGATTACCGAAGCGAAGATGCAACCGCTGTGGCTCGTTGGCGGCCGCGAACTCGCGACGCGCGGGCCGAAGCAGTTTGTCGACTTTCAGAACGACGTGTCGGCGGCCGATATTTTTCTGGCGGCGCGCGAAGGCTTCGAATCCGTCGAGCACGTGAAGCGCTATACGGCGATGGGTTTCGGCACCGATCAAGGCAAGCTCGGGAATATCAACGGCATGGCGATTCTCGCGCAGGCACTCGGCAAGACGATTCCCGAAACGGGCACGACGACGTTTCGTCCGAACTACACGCCGGTTACGTTCGGTACGTTTGCAGGCCGCGAGCTGGGTGAGTTTCTCGATCCGGTACGCAAGACGGCGGTGCACGAATGGCACGTGGAAAACGGCGCGGCGTTCGAGGACGTCGGCAACTGGAAGCGTCCCTGGTACTATCCGAAAGCGGGCGAAGACATGCATGCCGCCGTGGCGCGCGAATCGCTGGCAGTGCGCACGAGCGTCGGCATTCTCGACGCCTCGACGCTCGGCAAGATAGATATTCAGGGCCCCGATTCCGCGAAGCTGCTGAACTGGGTCTACACGAATCCGTGGAGCAAGCTGGAAATCGGCAAATGCCGCTATGGCCTGATGCTCGACGAAAACGGCATGATTTTCGACGACGGCGTGACGGTGCGTCTCGCCGACCATCACTACATGATGACGACCACCACGGGCGGCGCCGCGCGTGTGCTCACGTGGCTCGAACGCTGGTTGCAAACCGAGTGGCCGGACATGCGCGTGCGGCTTGCTTCCGTGACGGATCACTGGGCAACCTTCGCCGTGGTCGGCCCGAACAGCCGCAAGGTCTTGCAGAAGGTCTGTCACGACATTGACTTTGCGAACACGGCATTTCCATTCATGAGCTATCGCGAAGGCACCGTGGCGGGCGCGGCGTCGCGCGTGATGCGGATCAGCTTCTCGGGCGAACTGGCTTATGAGGTCAACGTCCCCGCGAACGTCGGCCGCGCGGTGTGGGAAGCGCTGATGGCCGCTGGCGCGGAATTCGACATTACGCCGTATGGCACGGAGACCATGCACGTGCTGCGTGCGGAGAAGGGCTACATCATCGTCGGCCAGGATACGGACGGTTCGATGACGCCGTACGATCTCGGCATGGGCGGCCTCGTCGCGAAGTCGAAGGACTTTCTCGGCAAGCGTTCATTGACGCGAACGGACACCGCGAAGGCCGGGCGTAAGCAGCTGGTCGGGCTGCTCCCGGACGATCCTTCGTTCGTGATTCCCGAGGGCTCGCAGATCGTTGCCGGCCCGTTCCAGGGCGATACCGCACCGATGCTCGGCCACGTCACGTCGAGCTATTACAGCCCGATCCTGAAGCGCTCGATTGCGATGGCGGTGCTGAAGGGCGGTCTCGACAAGATCGGCGAAACGGTCACGATTCCGCTCGCGAGCGGCAAGCAGATTGCAGCCAGGGTCACCAGCTCGGTGTTCTACGACAGCGAAGGAGCACGTCAACATGTGGAATGAAACAAGAGGGACGGTGTCGGCGGTGGATCGCGCAGTCGGCAAGCAAACCGGTGTGTGGCAGGAGTCGCCGCTGGTGGGTGCGGATGCGTTGCTGAAGAAGCATCAGGCGACGGCGTCGGCGGCGTTCCGATTGAGCGAGCGGCCGTTTCTGGAACTGGTGAATCTGCGTGGCGACACGCGCGACGCAGCGTTCATGCAAGCGGTGGAGGGCGTGATCGGCTGCCGGCCGCCCGAGAAGGCGAACACGATTGCGCGCGGCAATGGCTACGACATGCTGTGGCTCGGACCCGATGAGTGGTTAGTGCGCTCGGCAATGGCGCACGACGCGACCCGTGCCGCGCCGTTGCTGGCAAAGTTCGGCGCGGCATTTGCGGGCGTGTTCGCGTCGGCGGTGGATATCGGCAGCGGCTATACGGTGCTCGAGATCAGCGGCACGCGCACGCGTGACGTGCTGGCGCGCGGTTGCCCGCTCGATCTGCACCCGAAATTGTTCGGTGAAGGGCAGTGCGCACAGAGTCATTATTTCAAGGCATCGATGACGTTGGTGCCCACGGGTGCGGACAGTTTCGATATCGTCGTACGCCGTAGTTTTGCGGACTACTTCGTCAAGATCATGCTCGATGCGGCCGAGCCGCTGATGTCGTGAAGCGCGGCGAGTGGTGTCTTGCCGAGGCATCGCTCGCGGCTCTTCCGGCCGCTGACTGACATGACGTCGACACGTCTAGCCACCGCGCGTCTCACCGAGCGCGCGTGCCAACAGGGCGATGCCCATGCCGCGCTTGCGCTGCTCGATCAGAGCATTGTGTTACGGCATCGGCGCATCGCCTTGATCCGCTATCTCCTCGCGCAGCAGTTGGGCGCACCGCTGCAGTCGCGGCATCACGAATACGTTGAGAAAATCGCCGCTCGTTTGAGTGCGGATGCGCTTGCGCGGATCGCCGGCGCTGCGCGTGCACGGCTGCGACCTTAAGGGGCGATTTCGTGCGTGCATGGCCTCAGCCACGAAGCGCTGTTTCGCCATTTACACGGCTTCGACGCGAAAATGCGGCTCTCGCGCGAGCGCTGCCGCAAGACTCGAGCGACTGCCGTTCTCCGGATATCACCGGATCCTCTTCATCATCATCGCGATCGCATTCTTTTTCGACTCGGTCAATCTCGGCACGATGACCTTCGTGCTCGGCTCGATCAAGACCGAGTTCCATTTGTCGACCGCGGCGGCGGCTCTCAATGATCCGACCTGTCAAAACGGCACTTTTGCACGCGCCAGATACATGCGGCCAGGGCGGACGTAAACGGCCCGGAGGCGGTTTCATGTTTGAGCTCTCGGGCGCCTATGCGGCGTGCGCCAGTTCTGGGAACGCCTGGATCTTGCGATGCGGTCGCTGCTGCGCCTGCCATAGGTCATAACGCGCCTGCATGATGGTCCACATCTCCGCTGAGGTGCCCAGCGCAGCGCCGAGCAGCACAGCCATGTCTGCTGAAATTCCGGCATGACCGTTGAGAATCCTTGAGAGCGCCGCTCGCGTGACGCCAAGCCTCTCAGCAACAATTGTGACGCTGAGATCGCCCAGGTACTCGCGCAACACCAGTCCAGGGTGCGCCGGGTTATGCATTGATGTCATCGTGGAATCCTTAGTGATAGTCCTGATGTGATAGTCCTGATAATCGACAAGAACAGCATCCGTCCCCTCAAAGAAGAACGTGAGACGCCAGTTCCCGGTTATCCAGATAGACCAATGGCCTTCGATATCCTGCCCCTTCGGGTTCTTCCCGGAAAGCTGATGCAGCCGCCATGGCACTGCGTTCATATCCGCCGGTCCTGTCGCAGCGTGGAGCGCTGTCAGGCGAATCCGAAGCTTCTCAGCGTGGGCGGCCGTGATCCCTTTTTTGGAGCCCGTCAGGAAGAACTGCTCCAGCCCTTTGTGTCTGAAGGTCTTGATCATTCGTATAGTGCATAGTAACGCTATACGAAATGCAAGTGACCTGAACGGATGCCAGATCCTAACCGTTGGCGCCAAACTCGTGGACTTGCCGCGCGTTGCCTTTGCCACTCAACTTCAGGCGCGTGCGGGCCTTATGCCCCGGAGGACGCCCCCAAGGGGATAACGTGTTTTTGCCCTTTGGACGTTGGCCGCAAATGCGTCACGCTCGCTCCATTCGCCACGAAGTAAGGCGTCTCCACCCGCGCCAGCGCCTCCCGTCCGCGAATCCGATCGGCGATCTTCTCCGCCAGCATGATCGTCGGCGCGTTCAGATTGCCGGTTGTGATCTGCGGCATGATCGACGCATCGACGACGCGCAGCGCATCGAGCCCATGCACGCGGCCCTCGCTATCCACCACCGCCATATCGTCATAACCCATCTTGCACGAGCAGGACGGATGAAACGCGGTCTCCGCACGCATTCGCACGAACGTGTCGAGTTGCTTGTCGGTGGTCAACTCCACACCCGGATTCAACTCGCGGCCGCGATAACGATCGAGTGCCGGTTGCCGCATGATCTCGCGCGTAATGCGGATCCCGTCGCGGAACTCACGCCAGTCGAGCGGATCGGCCATGTAATTGAACAGGATGCTCGGATGCGCTGCAGGATCGCGTGACGTTAGCTTCACGCGGCCACGGCTTGGCGAACGCATCGAACCGACATGCGCCTGAAAGCCGTGCATTTTGATCGCGTTCGAACCGTTGTAGTTGATCGCGACAGGCAGGAAGTGATACTGGATGTTCGGCCACAGATCATCGTCGCGGGTACGGATGAAGCCGCCCGCTTCGAACTGATTGCTCGCGCCAATACCCGTGCCGTTAAGCATCCATTCAAGCCCAATAGCAGGCTGATTCCACCATTGCAACGCGGGGTACAGCGAAACCGGCTCCTTGCATTCGTACTGGATATACATCTCCAGATGGTCCTGCAGGTTTTCGCCGACGCCAGGCAGATCGTGCACGAGCGGCACGTCGAGTTCGCGCAGCCACGTCGAGCGGCCCACGCCTGAGCGTTGCAGCAATTGCGGCGAGGCAATCGCGCCGCTGCACACCAGCACTTCGCGACGTGCATGCGCAGTGACAGCATTGCCATGATGCAGATACGCGACGCCAATCGCGCGCTTGCCCGAGAACAGTACGCGATCGGTCATGGCATGCGTCACGATGGTCAGATTCGGACGCGTCTTCGCGCGATCCAGGTAACCGCGCGCGGTGCTGGCGCGCCTGCCGTTCGCCGTGACCGTGCGATCCATGGGGCCGAAGCCTTCCTGCTGATAGCCGTTCAGATCGTCGGTACGCGGAAAACCCGCCTGCACGCCGGCCTCGACCATCGCGGCGAACAAGGGATTGTTGCCGGGCTTGCTCGTCGTCACATGGACCGGGCCGTCGCCACCGTGGTACGCGTTCGCGCCGACATCGCGTGTTTCGGCTTTGCGGAAGTACGGCAGGCAATCCAGATAGGTCCAGTTCTCCAGCCCGGGGCGTCCTGCCCAGCCGTCGTAATCGAGCGCATTGCCGCGGATGTAACACATGCCGTTGATCAGCGACGAACCGCCGAGCCCCTTGCCGCGTCCGCACTCCATGCGACGGTTGTTCATATGCGGTTCGGGATCGGTTTCGTACGCCCAGTTGTAGCGCCGCCCCTGCAACGGATAGGCAAGGGCCGCTGGCATCTGCGTGCGAAAATCGAAACGGTAGTCGGGGCCGCCTGCTTCGAGCAGCAGCACGGTCACGTCCGCGTCTTCGGTCAGGCGCGAGGCGAGCACGTTGCCCGCCGAACCCGCGCCGACGATGATGTAGTCGTATTCGTTCGAAGCCATCGCTACCCCTCCTTAGAATACCGGTTGATAAGGGCCGAGTTCCACCTGCACGGACTTGATGCGCGTGTAGTGTTCGAGTGTGGTGATGCCGTTCTCGCGGCCAACGCCCGATTGCCTGTAGCCGCCCACCGGCATTTCCGCGGGCGACTCGCCCCAGGTGTTGATCCAGCAGATACCCGCTTCGAGACGATGAATCACGCGATGCGCACGCGCCAGGTTCTCGGTCACGACGCCCGCAGCAAGACCGTAAGCGGTGTTATTTGCACGCGAGATCGCTTCGTCTTCGTCGTCGAAAACGAGGATGCTCATCACTGGGCCGAAGATTTCTTCGCGCACGATACGCATGTCGTCATGGCAGCCGGTGAAAACCGTCGGCTCGATGTACTGGCCGTTGCGGAAGTGGCCTTCTGTCAGCCGCTTGCCGCCGGCAATGAGCCGCGCACCTTCCTGCAGACCGCTTTCGATGTAGCCCAGCACTTTCTGCAATTGCGCGGCGCTGACCAGCGGGCCGAAGTTGGTGTCGGCGTCAGTGGGTGCGCCGACGCGAATCCGCTTTACACGCTCCAACACCAGCGATTCGAACCGTTCCAGCACGCTACGCTGCACGAAAACCCGTGTGCCGTTTGTACAAACCTGACCGGAGCTGAAAAAATTGGCGCTCATCGCGATGTCGGCGGCGCGTTCGAGGTTGGCGTCGTCGAAGACGAGCAGGGGGGATTTGCCGCCCAGCTCCATGGTTACTTCTTTCAACGACGAGGCGCCTGCCAGCGACATGACCTTCTTGCCTGTTTCAACGCCGCCGGTGAACGAAATTTTTTCGATGCCGGGATGCGCCGCGAGCATCGCACCCACGCGTCCGTCGCCTTGTACGACGTTGAACACGCCGGCCGGTACACCGGCTTCGGTATAAATCTCAGCGAGTTTCAAAGCGGACAGTGGCGTGATTTCGCTCGGCTTGAAGATCATCGCATTGCCGGCCGCCAACGCGGGCGCCGATTTCCAGCACGCGATCTGGATCGGGTAATTCCACGCGCCGATACCTGCGCATACGCCCAGCGGTTCACGCCGCGTATAAACAAACGACGACGGCCGCAATGGGATCTGCTGACCTTCGATGGCGGTCGCCAATCCTGCGTAATACTCGATCACGTCTGCGCCCGTGACGATATCGACAGCGCGGGTCTCAGCGATCGCCTTGCCGGTGTCGCGTGTTTCGAGCGCGGCGAGTTCGTCATTGCGCTCGCGCAGGATCTCGACCGCGCGGCGCAGGATGCGCGAACGTTGCATGGCCGTGAGCGCCGCCCATTCGCGTTGGCCGTCGCGCGCGGATTGCACCGCGCGATCGACGTCGGCCGCCGAAGCTTGTTGCACGGTCGCGAGCGTTTCGCCGGTGGCGGGGTCGAGCGTGTCGAAAGTCTCGCCACTGGTCGCGTCGACGTGGGCGCCGCCTATATAGAGGCGTTGCGTTGCGAATACCGCCATGACTTGCTCCTTTTCTGAAAATGCCGCTCTGGGTGCGTTCTAGTTGCGTGCTTCCAGCAGCAGATCGATGTAGTCGTTTGCTACGCGCAGCGCAGCCTTCGTATCGAAGGGCTCGCCGGATAACGCGCCGCGCAGCCATAGCCCGTCGATCAGCGCCGCCAGGCCGCTTGCCGCACGGCGTGCCGCAGGACGCGGCAGTGCTTTAGAAAAATCCGCGCACAGATTCGAGTTCAAGCGCCGCGTGTTCACGTATTGAAGCCGCCGCAATTGCGGCTTGTGCATGCTTTCGGACCAGAAGGCGAGCCACGTTTTCATGACCGGGCTGCTGGTCTGCTCGGCGTCGAAATTCGCCGCGACGACCGCGCGCAGTTTCGAGCGGGGATCCGCCTTCGCCGCGCGGCGCCTGCGCGACGTGGCTTGCCACAGATCGCGCAGCACGTGGCGCATGGTGGCTTCGAGCAAACCGTCCTTGTCGCCGAAATAATGGCTGACGATGCCGGTGGAAATGCTCGCGCGCTGCGCGACCGAAGCCAGCGTCGCACCGGCGAGGCCGGTTTGGTCGATAGTCAGCAAGGTTGCGTCGATCAACTGGGCGCGGCGGATTTCGCGCATTCCAAGTTTGGGCATGATGCTAGAGGGGGCAGGCGCAGGCACGCCGCCCAAGTATTCGATGGGCCATATTAGTTTTTTTATATTGAACGGTCAATCAATAAAAACGGGCTGTATCGATGAAGTCGTCAACGCATATTCCCGGTGTGGCCAAGTGAATAACGCCCGGGCTGCGGCCAGACGGTGAGCCCGTGCGGTTCCGCGCCCACCGGAATGGATTTGACGGAGCCGGTCGTCGTATCGATCGCGTAGACAACGTCATCGAAGCGGCCGGACAGCCACAGCATCTTGCCATCCGCGCTGACATTGCCCATGTCGGGACTGCCGCCGCCCGGAATCGGCCAGTTCGCGACGACCTTGCGCGTGGCGAAGTCGAGCACCGACACGCTGCCCTTGCCATGTCTTGGTCCGTGCACGAGATTGGAGCCGCGATTGGACACGTAGAGCCGGGTGCCGTCGCGGCTCGGGTACAGGCCGTGCGTACCGACGCCGGTCTTGATGAAGCCGATCTTCGTGAAGCTGTCGCCGTCGACCACGTGGACGCCGTCGGCCATCATGTCGGCGACATAGAATACCTTGCCGTCCGGCGAGATGCGGATGTCCTGTGGCATGCCCTTCCTGTCGAGTTCGAGGTAGCCGACGACCTTGCGGTTGACGAGATCGATCTTGGCCAGCTTGCCGCCGAATTCGCAGGTGAAGAGCGCGTACTTGCCATCGATCGAGAAATCGGCGTGATTGATGCCCTTGCACTGCGGCACTTCGAGACTCGATTTCAGCGCCATCGTGTGCGCATCGCGAAAGTCCAGTCGCGCGTGCGCTTCCGCCACCACGATCGCTTCCTGGCCGTCCGGCGTGAAGTACATGTTGTAGGGATCGTCGACCATGATCGGTTTGCCGGGATGGCCGGTCTTCGGATCGATCGGGGTCAGGCTGCCGTCAGGGCGGCCTTCGGCGTTGTTGGCCACCCACAGCGTCTGCAGATCCCATGCAGGGACGACGTGCTGGGGACTGAAGCCGACGTGAAACCTGTCGACCACCTTGAGCGTCGCCGGATCGATCACGTAGACGTCGTTCGAACGCAGGTTCGGCACATAGACACGCGGCAACGCGCTGGCGACCGCTGGGCTCATATGGCCGGCACCCGCTTCGCTGTACAGGTTATCGGGGTTCACCACGGGCGGCATGCCGGCCACCGTTGCGACAGCCGACGCAGCCGACGCAGCCGACGCAGCCGATGCAGCGCCGGCGGCGCAGAAACCGGCCAGCGCGATGGCGACGGCCGTTGCAACGCGTGAAAAGTGGGGAGCACACAATTGCATGGCGAATTCCGTTATCGAGTGAATGGGGGAATCGGGGACGGAAGCAGGAGTCTGTTGAATGCTTTAACGGCTTGCGGTCTCTTTTTTGATGTCGTCGATGGTCCGCGACACGATCGCGTCAACGCCCAGTTGACCGAGTTCGATGCTCGAGTGCCGCGGGTCGCCGCCATAGACGCCGTCGGCGGGTCCCAGTTTCGGACCGCTTCGCAGGCGCTCGAGCCGTACCATCTGCGGCGCGACCGCCAGCAGCAGCGAGGTATCCGCGAGTCCCGCATGAGTGCCGATCTCGGCATCGCTGACGCCGTGCTGCCGCAGGATCTGCGCGTAGCCGTCCGAGCTGGTGCCGTAGTACTCCGGCGGCACGAATGCGCGGGCGCCCGAGCCGGCCCAGCTCTTGTTGAGCTGGGCTACGGCGCGCCTGACATCGTTCTGATAGCCGCCGTGGTCGCCGAGAAAGACGATGTTGGTGAAGCCGTGAACCTTGAAGCTGTTCGCGGCGGATTCCAGCGTCTTTTCGAACACGTCGTCCGGCACGGTGATCGTGCCGGGAAAGCGCATGTGCGAGGTCGGCGGAGCGTAGCCGCCCTCCGGCACGTAGGCGATGACCGGCGCGACGATCGCGTTGCCGAGGCCCTCGGCGATGCGCTGCGACAGCACCTTGACGCGTGCATTGTGCTTGCCGAGTGCGACATCGGGGCCGCTTTGCTCGGTTCCGCCAATGGGGATGATGATGGTGGTCTTGCCCCCCTGAATCTGGTCGCGCAGTTCGGTCCAGGTCAGGTCCTCAAGGAGCACGGTTTTTGAGGGTTGAGCGAAAACAGGCTGCGTGGCGATGAGCAAAATGACGGATGCGAAAGCTCGTCTTAGTGGAAAGCGCATGAAGGGGGCCTCGTGGGAAATGCGTCTTTGGGCTCTGAACATGACGTGAAGATAGCACGCGCTCGCCGCTCACCGGCGGGCAGGGATGCCGTGCCATTTGCCGTGTCGGCCTGGCGCACGAAAGTCCATTTGTTGAGGTCACCTCGAAATTGACGAATGCCGGTCACCGTTCATACGGTTGCACCTTGCTTGTCGGTTCCTGCCAAACCGGTGTCGTGTTCGGTGCATGTCCTTTGTTTCAGCGGGCGCTACGCTCGTTGAACGGCGTGCCACATCGAGTCGGGCGCGCCGCTCACAAGACATGGAGACAGGCAAATGAGCAGCAATCGCGGCGTCGTGTATCTGGGGCAGGGCAAGGTGGAAGTGCAGTCGATCGACTTTCCGAAGATGGTCGATCCGCGTGGCCGGTCGATTGGCCACGGCGTGATCCTGAAGGTGGTCAGCACGAATATTTGCGGCTCCGATCAGCACATGGTGCGCGGCCGCACGACCGCCGAGGTCGGCCTCGTGCTGGGCCACGAGATTACCGGCGAGGTGATCGAAGTGGGCCGCGATGTTGAAACGTTGAAGATCGGCGACCTGGTGTCGGTACCGTTCAACGTCGCTTGCGGACGCTGCCCGACCTGCAAGGCGCAGCACACTGGCGTATGCCTGAATGTGAATCCATCACGGGCTGGCGGAGCGTATGGCTACGTCGACATGGGCGGCTGGATCGGTGGCCAGGCTGAGTACGTGATGGTGCCGTACGCTGACTTCAATCTGCTGAAATTCCCCGACCGCGCTCAGGCGATGTCGAAAATCCGCGACCTGACGTGCCTCTCCGATATTCTGCCGACCGGCTATCACGGCGCGGTGATGGCGGGCGTGAAGCCCGGCGCTACTGTCTACATTGCAGGGGCCGGGCCGGTGGGCATGGCGGCAGCCGCTTCGGCGCGCTTGCTGGGCGCGGCCTGCACCATCGTCGGCGATATGAATGAGGCGCGTCTCGCGCATGCGCGCAAGATGGGTTTCCAGACTATCGATCTGTCGAAGGACGCCACGCTCGGCGAGCAGATCGAACAGATTCTCGGCATACCCGAAGTGGATTGCGCCGTGGACTGCGTCGGCTTCGAGGCACACGGCCACGGCAGCAGCGGCTCGCATGAGGAAGCGCCGGCCACGGTGCTCAATTCGCTGATGGAAATCACCCGGGCTGCGGGCGCGATCGGCATTCCCGGGCTCTACGTGACGGACGATCCGGGCGCTACCGATGCCGCCGCCCGCAAAGGCAGCCTGAGCATCCGCTTCGGTCTCGGCTGGGCCAAGTCGCACTCGTTCCATACCGGGCAGACGCCGGTAATGAAGTACAACCACAATCTGATGCAGGCGATCCTGTGGGACCGGTTGCCGATTGCGGACATCGTCAACGTGACGGTTGTATCGCTCGATGAGGCGCCGGACGGTTATCGGCAGTTCGACGGCGGCGCGCCGAAGAAGTTTGTGATCGACCCGCACGGGCTGCTGAAGGCGGCTTGAGGCGCGAAGGGACCGCGTTCGCGGTCCCTTCGGAGCCTGTCGCGCAAGGCTGAACAGCGTGATCACAACGCACGCGTTGCGCGGGTTCCCGTTCAACGCGTTGTGTTTTCAGGCGGCGAAGTTGTCAGCGAGGCAATCGACTCAAGCCGCCATCACAGGCGTGACGGGAGCCAGCGACGGCGCCTGCTTGCGCCGTTCGCGCGTCGGCGCGGTGCCGAACGCGTCGCGATAGCTCTTCGAGAAGTGGCAAGCCGACTGGAAGCCGCAAGCCATCGTGATATGCATGATCGACATGTCGGTCTGCAGCAGCAACTCGCGGGCGCGCCGCAAGCGCAGCGTCAGATAGTAATGCGTCGGCGTCATTCCCAGATGCTCGCGGAACAGCCGTTGCAATTGCCGTTGCGACATCCCGGCGAGACGCGCGAGTTCTTCGCGTGAAAGCGGCTCTTCGATGTTGTTCTCCATCAGCGAGATCACTTCGAAGAGCGACTTGTTGGCCGATCCGAGCCGCGCCACCAGCGGCATTTTTTGTTGTGCGCTCGTATCGCGCACATGTTCGACGATGAACTGCTCGGCGATCTGCGTGACCCGTGCCGTGCCGACACGCGGCGCGATCAGGTTGAGCATCATGTCGAGTGGCGCGACGCCGCCCGTGCACGTAACGCGATCGCGATCGATCACGAACAGCTCTTTCAGAAAGCGCGTGTCGGGAAACTCTTCCTTGAGCGCCGACATGTTCTCCCAGTGAATCGCACACGCGTAACCGGCCAGCAAGCCGGCCCGCGCGAGCGCATAGGTGCCGGTACACAGGCTGCCGAGCACGCTACCCATGCGGGCGAAGCGGCGCAAGGCGACGAGATGGGCGGCGGTGGTGGCGCGCTGCACGTCGATGCCGCCGACCACGAACACAATATCCGGCTGACCGACGCATTCGACGGGGCCGGTGTCGACCGCCAGACCGTTGCTCGCTGTCACCGGTCCGCCTTCGGGGCTCACGATCGACCAGCGGTAAAGCGTTTGTCCTGTCAGGTAGTTCGCCATGCGGAGGACTTCGATCGCGTTGGTGAACGCGATCATCGTGAAGTTTGGAACCGGCATGAATGCGAAATGCGACAGCGACGCCGTGCGATCGGTGGACATGGGGGAAATGATTCCTTCGAATCTGTAATGTCGCGTCGCCGGGGGGCGCGGCGACTGCTGCAATTTTGAGGACTAGGGCAACTACCGTGCCATCCGGCTAAACCCTCGGTTGCCCATCGATACAATCGGATAGCTAAACGAACGGCACCAGAACGGGGCCGCCGGCGATCGTGCAGGCACCCGAACTGCGCGCAACGATCAGCTGCAGTGCAGCATGAACATGACTAGCTAACGATCGTTCGCAACCTGTCATCGCGACTTGTCGAAAAAGGACGCTCATGGCGGAAAAGGCAAAGAACGCGTCTGAATTCGTAAATTGGCGCGCGGGGTGAGAGTCAAGAATAGACGCAATGCAGACCGGTAGCAGCAGGGCGTCACAGTCCGCTTTATAGCCCGCTTCATAGCCCGCTTAGCAGCCCGCTTAGCAGCCGCTTCCGGCCCTCCGCCAACCACCTCACGGACCTTCCATGTCGAACCCGAATCCTTTCTTCGAAGAATCGCTCGCCACGCGTGATGCCGCGGTGCGCGGCGCCATTTTGAAAGAGCTGGAGCGCCAGCAGTCGCAAGTCGAATTGATCGCGTCGGAAAACATCGTGTCGCGCGCGGTGCTCGAAGCGCAAGGCTCGGTGCTGACCAACAAGTACGCGGAAGGGTATCCGGGCAAGCGCTATTACGGTGGATGTGAATACGCCGACGTGATCGAAACGCTGGCCCTCGATCGGATCAGGCAGCTGTTCAACGCGAAATTCGCCAACGTGCAGCCGCACTCCGGCGCCCAGGCAAACGGCGCGGTGATGCTCGCGCTGGTGAAGCCGGGCGACACGGTGCTCGGCATGTCGCTCGACGCGGGCGGCCACCTGACCCACGGCGCCAAGCCGGCGATGTCGGGCAAGTGGTTCAACGCGGTCCAGTACGGCGTTAATCGCGACACGATGCTGATCGATTACGAGCAGATCGAGGAACTCGCGCAGCAGCACAAACCGGCGCTGCTGATCGCCGGCTTTTCGGCTTATCCACGCGCGCTGGATTTCGCACGGCTGCGCGCGATCGCCGACGGCGTGGGCGCGAAGCTGATGGTGGATATGGCGCACATCGCCGGGATTATCGCGGCGGGGCGTCACCAGAATCCGGTCGAGCACGCGCACGTTGTCACATCGACCACGCACAAAACGCTGCGCGGTCCGCGCGGCGGCTTCGTGCTGACGAATGACGAAGACATCGCCAAAAAGATCAACTCGGCGGTATTTCCCGGCTTGCAGGGCGGCCCGCTGATGCATGTGATCGCCGGCAAGGCGGTAGCGTTCGGCGAGGCGCTGCAACCGGGCTTCAAGACCTACATCGATAACGTGCTCGCGAATGCCAAGGCGCTGGGCGAAGTGCTGAAAGCAGGGGGTGTCGATCTGGTGACGGGCGGCACGGACAACCATCTGCTGCTGGTCGATCTGCGTCCGAAGGGCCTCAAAGGCAATCAGGTCGAGCAGGCGCTGGAACGCGCGGGCATCACCTGCAATAAGAACGGCATTCCTTTCGACACCGAGAAGCCGACGGTCACGTCCGGCGTTCGCCTCGGCACGCCGGCGGGCACGACGCGCGGCTTCGGTGTGAGCGAATTCCGCGAAGTCGGGCGGCTGATCGTCGAAGTGCTCGACGCGCTGCGCGATCATCCGGAAGGCCATGCCGCAACCGAACAACGCGTGCGCCGCGAGATTTTCGCGCTGTGCGAACGCTTTCCCATCTACTAAGCACGCCTGGAGCAAACGATGAGCACTTTGCACGACAACAGCATCATCATCGACGGTCTGAACATTTCGAAGTTCGAGCGCTCGGTGTTCGAAGACATGCGCAAGGGCGGCGTGACCGCGGTGAACTGCACGGTGTCGGTCTGGGAAAGCTTCCAGAAGACTGTCGACAACATCGCCGAGATGAAGCAGCAGATCCGCGAATATAGCGAGATCCTGACGCTCGTGCGTACTACCGACGACATCTTGCGCGCCAAGAAAGAGCACAAGACCGGCATCATTTTCGGTTTCCAGAACGCGCATGCGTTCGAGGACAACCTCGGCTATATCGAGGCCTTCAAAGACCTCGGCGTGAACGTGGTCCAGCTTTGCTACAACACACAGAATCTCGTCGGCACGGGTTGCTATGAACGCGACGGCGGGCTGTCGGGCTATGGCCGGGAAGTGATTCAGGAGATGAACCGCGTCGGCATCATGGTCGACCTCTCGCATGTGGGCGGTAAAACGTCGTCCGAAGCGATCGCGGCGTCGAACAAGCCGGTGTGCTACTCGCATTGCTGCCCGTCGGGGCTGAAAGAGCATCCGCGCAACAAGAGCGACGAGCAACTGAAAGAGATTGCGGACGCAGGCGGTTTTGTCGGCGTGACGATGTTCGCGCCGTTCCTCAAGCGCGGCCCGGACGCGACCGTCGAAGACTATATCGAAGCCATCGACTACGTGGTGAATCTGATCGGTGAAGACCAGGTCGGTATCGGCACGGACTTCACGCAAGGCTATAGCACCGAGTTCTTCGACTGGATCACGCACGACAAGGGCCGTTATCGCCAGCTGACGAACTTCGGCAAGGTGGTGAATCCGGAAGGCATTCGCACGATTGGCGAGTTTCCGAACCTGACGGCCGCGATGGAACGCGCCGGCTGGAGCGAGACGCGCATCAAGAAGATCATGGGTGAAAACTGGGTACGCGTGTTCGGCGAAGTCTGGAAGGTCTGATTCGCCATTCACCGAACTGAACCGATAAAAACGGAGCCTCCACATGCAACCCCAATTGCCTATCGACGTCGATCCGAACACCGGCGTCTGGACGACCGACGCGCTGCCGATGCTTTACGTACCGCGCCATTTCTTCACGAACAACCACACTGCCGTTGAGGAAGCGCTCGGCATCGACACGTATGCCGGGATTCTCTACAAGGCCGGCTACAAGTCCGCGTACTTCTGGTGCGACAAGGAAGCGAAACAGCACGGCATTGCCGGCATGGCGGTGTTCGAGCATTACCTGAACCGTCTGTCGCAGCGCGGCTGGGGCATCTTCACGATCACGGAAGCCGATCCGTCCAGCTCGCGTGCGCGCATCGAACTGCACCATTCCTCGTTCGTGCTCGCGCAGCCGGGCAAGGAAGGCAAGCTTTGCTACATGTTCGCCGGCTGGTTCGCGGGCGCGATGGATTGGGTCAACGACACCGCGCCGGATGGACAGCGCAAGGGTCCGCCGTCCCATTCGCAGGAAGCGCGCTGCGCGGCTGAAGGCCACGATCACTGCGTGTTCGAAGTGTCGCCGCTCGCGTCGTAACGGCAACGCACACAGCCGCACACAGCCTATCAATTCCGAGGTCGATCGCGATGCGTTACCCGAACCTTTTCAAGCCTCTCACGCTGAACAAACTGACGTTGCGCAACCGCATTGTCAGCACCGCGCACGCCGAGGTGTATGCGGAGCCGGGTGGTTTGCCCGGCGACCGTTATATCCGTTACTACGAAGAGAAGGCCAAGGGCGGAGTCGGCCTCGCCGTGTGCGGCGGTTCGAGCCCGGTGTCGATCGACAGCCCGCAGGGCTGGTGGAAGTCGGTGAATCTCTCCACCGACAAGATCATCGATCCGCTCGCGCGGCTCGCCGAAGCGATGCATCGGCACGGCGCGAAGATCATGATTCAGGCTACGCATATGGGCCGGCGCTCGGCATTTCATGGCGAGCATTGGCCGCATCTGATGTCGCCGTCGGGCGTGCGTGAGCCGGTGCACCGCGGCAATGCGAAGATCATTGAAGTGGAAGAGATTCGCCGCATCATTTCGGACTTTGCCGCGGCCGCGAAGCGTGTGAAGGATGCCGGGATGGACGGCATCGAGATTTCGGCGGCCCACCAGCATCTGATCGATCAGTTCTGGAGTCCGCGTACGAATTTCCGCAGCGACGAGTGGGGCGGCTCGCTCGAAAACCGTCTGCGTTTCGGTACGGAAGTGTTGAAGGCCGTGCGCGAAGCGGTGGGCGCGGACTTCTGTATCGGTCTGCGCATGTGTGGCGACGAATTCCATGAAGACGGTCTCGATCACGAACAACTGAAAGAGATCGCCCAGGCGATGAGCGAAACCGGCCTGATCGACTACCTCGGCGTGATCGGTTCCGGCGCGGATACGCACAACACGCTGGCGAACTGCATGCCGCCCATGGCGCTGCCGCCCGAACCGTTCGTGCATCTCGCGGCCGGGATCAAGTCGGTGGTGAAGCTCCCGGTGATGCATGCGCAAAGCATCCGCGATGCGGGTCAGGCCGAGCGCCTGCTCGCGAGCGGCATGGTCGATCTGGTCGGCATGACGCGCGCGCAGATTGCCGATCCGCATATGGTCATCAAGATCCGCGACGGCCGCGAGGACGAGATCAAGCAATGCGTCGGCGCGAACTATTGCATCGACCGCCAGTACAACGGGCTGGACGTGCTGTGCGTGCAGAACGCTGCGACGTCGCGTGAAGAAACCATGCCGCATGTGATCGCGAAGACGCGTGGGCCCAAGCGCAAGGTGGTCGTGGTCGGCGCGGGTCCTGCTGGACTGGAGGCGGCGCGGGTGGCGAAGTTGCGCGGTCATGACGTGGTGCTGTTCGAGAAGAACGAATACGTCGGCGGTCAGATCATGCTGGCCGCGAAAGCGCCGCAGCGCGAGCAGATGGCGGGCATCGTCCGCTGGTTCGATATGGAGACGAAGCGCCTCGGTGTCGATCGACGTCTCGGTGTCGCCGCCGACGAAACAACCATCATGGCCGAGAAGCCGGACATCGTCGTGCTGGCCACGGGCGGTTCGTCGTTCACGTCGCAGGTCGCGGCGTGGGGCGTCGAAGAAGGGCTCGCCGTGAGTTCATGGGATGTGCTGTCGGGCAAGGTCGAGCCTGGCAAGAACGTGCTGGTTTACGACGGCGTCAGCACGCACGCCGGCGCGGGTGTCGCGGATTTCATGTCGAGCCGCGGCTCGAACGTCGAGATCGTGACGCCTGACGTGAAGGTTGCCGACGACGTGGGCGGCACCACGTTCCCGATTTTCTATCGCCGCCTCTACGCGCAAGGCGTGATTCACACGCCGAATTACTGGCTCGACAAGGTCTATGAGGAAGACGGCAAGAAGATCGCCGTGATCCGCAACGAGTACACGGAAGAGCAGGAAGAGCGTGCGGTCGATCAGGTGGTGATCGAGAACGGCAGCACGCCGAACGACCAGCTCTACTGGACGCTCAAGCCCGAGTCGGTGAATCGCGGCCAGGTGGACGTGCATAAGCTCTTCGCGTCCGAGCCCCAACCGTCGCTCAGCGAGGAACTCGGTAACGGCCGTTTCCTGCTGTTCCGCGTCGGCGACTGCATTTCCATGCACAACATTCACGGCGCGATCTATGACGCGCTGCGCCTTTGCAAGGATTTCTGACGATGAGCCCCGTGTTTGTCATCACCGTCCTGCTGTGGTTGTCGGTGGCGGGTCTAGCGTTCGCGCTCGCCAGGCGCGCTGCATACTGGCGCGAAGGCCGCGCCACGGCGGCGGGTGCGTACGGCTGGACCAATCTGCTGGCGATTCCAAAGCGCTATTTCGTCGACCTGCACCATGTGGTTGCGCGTGACCCTTACATTGCGAAGACGCACGTGGCGACGGCGGGCGGTGCGATCCTCGCGATGGCGCTGGTGTTCGTCAACTATGGCCTCGCGATCTACTCGCCGTGGCTCGACAAGCTGATCTTCCTGGCAGCGCTGGTGATGCTGGTCGGCGCAGTGTTCGTGTGGCGTCGGCGGCATGGTGCGAAGGCCGT
Organism: Paraburkholderia sp. GAS348; assembly: GCF_050434205.1. NCBI lineage: Bacteria > Pseudomonadati > Pseudomonadota > Betaproteobacteria > Burkholderiales > Burkholderiaceae > Paraburkholderia > Paraburkholderia sp. GAS348. The sequence goes on along the minus strand of NZ_JBNPVT010000017.1, from coordinate 69,092 downwards.
GCCGGCGCGGCTCTCGCGTGGGCCTTGGGATCATCTGCCGCTGCTGCTTGGGTCGTTTGCGCTCGGGCTGGCGCTGTTCATCGCGCTGCCGGCTGCGGCGATGTCGGGTGCGCTGGCGATTATCGTCGCACTGCTGATCGCAGTCGGCGCATTCACGATGACGTTCGGCGCGGCACGTGGTGGTCCGATGAAGCATGCGCTCGCCGGTCTGCTGCATCTCGCGTTTCATCCACGTCAGGAGCGCTTTGCCGAGCGCAACGATAACGATGTCGTGCCGCCGACCGCGCTGAAAGCGCCGCTGCTCGACGCGAAGGAATACGGCGTCGGCAAGCCGGTCGAGTTTCGCTGGAACCAGTTGCTGAGCTTCGACGCCTGCGTGCAGTGCGGCAAGTGCGAAGCGGCGTGCCCCGCGTTTGCCGCCGGGCAGCCGCTCAATCCAAAGAAGCTGATTCAGGATCTCGTCACGGGCATGGTCGGTGGCACGGACGAGGCTTATGCCGGCAGCCCGACGCCTGGCATTCCGGTCGGCAAACACGGCGGCGCGCCGGGCAAGCCGCTCGTGTCGAGCCTGATCGAAGCGGACACGCTGTGGTCCTGCACCACCTGCCGCGCTTGCGTGCAGGAATGCCCGATGCTGATCGAGCACGTCGACGCGATCGTGGATATGCGCCGCAACCAGACCTTGGTCGAAGGCAGCGTACCGGGCAAAGGTCCGATCACGCTCGCGAATCTGCGGGAGACCGGCAGTTCGAACGGTTACGACATCGGTGCGCGTTACGACTGGGCGGTCGATCTGCAAGTGCAGGTGGCGCAACCGGGACGTCCGGTGGACGTGCTGTTGATCGCCGGCGAAGGCGCGTTCGACATGCGCTATCAACGCACGCTGCGTGCGTTGGTCAAGGTGCTGAATCGGGCGGGAATCGACTACGCGGTGCTCGGTGGCGTCGAAACCGATACTGGCGACACGGCGCGGCGTCTCGGCGACGAGGCGACCTTCCAGCAACTCGCGCAACGGCTGATCGGCACGCTGTCGCAGTACGCGTTCCGCAAGATCGTTACCGCCGATCCGCACGTATTGCACAGCCTGCGCAACGAATATCGCGCACTCGGCGGTTTCTACGAGGTACAGCATCACACGGCACTGATCGAAGAACTGGTATCGAGCGGCAAGCTGTCGCCGAAGGCGGTCGCCGCGTTTGCGGACCGCAAGATCACGTATCACGATCCGTGCTATCTGGGCCGCTATAACGGTGAGACGGAAGCGCCGCGCCGTTTGCTGAAAACCATCGGCATCAAGGTGGTCGAAATGGAACGCAACGGTATGCGCGGACGTTGTTGCGGCGGTGGCGGCGGTGCGCCGTTGACTGACATCCCCGGAAAAAAACGCATTCCTGACATCCGTATCGACGACGCCCGCACGATCGGCGCCGAGATCGTTGCGGTGGCTTGCCCGAATTGCACGGCGATGCTCGAAGGCGTGGTCGGCCCGCGCCCGGAAGTGCTGGACGTCGCCGAACTGGTTGCCGCGGCGCTGGAGTAACGCGATGAACACTCTCAAACGAATCGACCCGCGCCGGCCGTTCACGATCACGGTCGACGGGCTCAAGCGCATCACGCTCGGCATGACGGGCGTCGCAGACTCGATGGAATTCGCGGCGCACGGCGCCACGGCGTCCGCGCATCGCGAGCACGCGAAACCGCGCCGCACGACGGCCGCGGCGCAGCGTGTGCTGCTGGTGGCCGCTCACACGGACCGCGGCGCGCTGGACGATCACGCGCGCCAGACCCTGGCCGCCGCCGCGCTGATCGCGGACGCGACAACCGAAGTCGTACTCCTCGTATTCGGCGAGTTCACCGGCGACGCCGCCGCACTCGGCGCCGACAAGCTGATCGAGTTGCCGATGTTCGACCGCCGCGCCTTCGCGCCGCTGGACGAATTGAATGCATTGGCCGCGTGCGTCGCAGCCTATGCGCCGGCGCACATTTTCCTGCCCGACAACGCCACCGGCGACGGTGACCTCGGCCGCCGTTATGCGGCAGCCGCTAACGCGAGCGTCGCGACGCACGTCGTTGAAATTGACGCGGCACATGTTGCGGCCTATATCCAGACGAATACGGCGTTCGCCGTGCGTGCATTACCCGAGGTCGTTTTGCTTGCACAGAATGCGGCTGATCCGAAGCTGCCGTTTGTCGGCGCGGGCGAGCGAGTGGTGTGGCGTTTCGATGGCGTACCGGTGTCATCCAAAAGCATCGTGCGCGATCTTGGCATCGAGGAAATCGACGCTGCCCAGCTCGCGCTCGAGGAGGCGGATTTCATCGTCTCGGCAGGCAATGGCGTCAGCGATGTCCCCGCGTTCGAGCGTCTGGCAGACACGTTAGGCGCCGCGATCGGTGCAAGCCGCGTCGCGGTGGACGACGGCAAGTTCACCCGTGACAAGCAGATTGGCGCCACCGGCAAGACTGTCGAGGCGAGTGTCTATATCGCGTTCGGCATTTCCGGTGCGGTTCAGCATCTGCAGGGCATCAAGGATTGCCGGCACGTGATCGCCGTGAATCTCGACGCCAGCGCGCCAATCGCCAAACGCGCGAATCTGACCGTCATCGCCGATGCGCAGGAGACCATCGCGGCGCTGAACGAAGCCGCGGCGGTTGCGCGCACGGCACGCGGCGCTGGCGCCGCGCTATTGAATTCAACGGTGGTTGCGGAAGGAGCGCTCGCATGAAGATCGCCGTACTGGTTTCCGTGGGGCGGCACCCGGTCAGCGGCACCGCGCGTTACAGCCGTAACGACGCCGCCGCGCTGACGATAGCGCTTTCGCTCGCAAAAACTCACGGCGCGACGCTCGACGTGTTGCATGCGGGCGATCCGTCGAACCCGGCGCTGAAGGAGTATCTTGCGCTCGGCGCGCGTGCTGTCGAGGTGCTGGAAGTGCCCGCAACGCCTGAATTGCAAGGCGATGCGATAGCGCCGCTCGCCGCACGTCTGCGCGGTTATGACCTTGTATTGACCGGCACCCGCGCCGAAGGCGCATTCGATAGCGGCATGCTGCCGTATCGCGTCGCCAATGCGCTGGATATGCCTTTGGTCGGCGCGGCAGTTGATCTGACGCTGCGCAACGGCTGCGCCGAAGTCCGGCAATTCATGCCGAAGGGTTTGCGCCGGCGCGTCGAAGTGCAGTTGCCGGCTTTGATCGCGGTGCATCCAATGGCCAACACGGCGCCGAGCTACGCCTATGCAAGGCTGCGGGAAGGCACGATCAGCACGATCCGCCAGGTCGCGACAAAAACGCCTGGGAGCCCGAATGCCGGGAACCCGAATGCCGGGAACCCGAATGCCGGGAACCCGAATGCCGGGAACCCGAATGCCGGGAACCCGAATGCCGGAAGCCCGGGCGCCGGAAGCTCGCACGCAGCCAACCCCGACGACCTCGCCTGGACGACCCATCCCGCGACCGCCAAACCGGTGCGCCTCGCCGCCGCCGAAAAGCGCTCCGGCCATGCCCGCATGCTCTCGGCGACGACGACCGAAAGCCGCGGCGGGAGCGTCGTAATTGAAGGGAGTTCCGTCGAAAAAGCACAAGTGATCCTTGCGTATTTGCGCGAGCATCAACTCGTGGATTACTGATTTCCGGTTCGGGCCAGCATGCGACCAGGAGGGCCTGGCGCAGCGCCAGACGTGACATGCAACGGAGCACACCATGAAAGTTTCGGCAGACGTTCGCGCAATGATCGAACGCCGCAAAAGGAATCACACTCTGGAAGCGCCGTTCTATACGGGCGAGGAAATTTTCGCGCTCGACATGGAGGCGATTTTCCGCAAGCACTGGATTCAGGTCGCAGTGGAACCGGATGTACCGGAACCGGGCGACTACATCACCGTTGAAATCGGCAACGATTCGATTCTGATCGTGCGCGACGACGACATGCAGGTGCGGGCGTTCCATAACGTTTGCCGCCATCGTGGCGCGCGTTTGTGCAATACGGACAAAGGTTCGCTCGGCAATATCGTCTGTCCGTATCACAGCTGGACCTACAACCTGAACGGCGATCTGATGTTCGCCGAGCACATGGGCGACCAGTTCGACCGTTGCAAGCACAGCCTGAAAGCGGTGCACCTCGAGAACCTCGCCGGCCTGATCTTCGTCTGTCTCGCGGATGAACCGCCTGCCGACTTCGCCGCGGTGCGCGCCGCGATGGAACCGTATCTGTTGCCGCACGATCTCGCCGGTTGCAAGGTCGCGGCGTCGATCGACATCATCGAAGAGGGTAACTGGAAGCTCACGATGGAGAACAATCGCGAGTGCTATCACTGTGTCGCGAACCATCCCGAGCTGACGATTTCGCTTTACGAATATGGCTTTGGCTATCAACGCACGCCTGCCAACGAAGAAGGCATGGCCGCGTTCGAAGAGACCGTGGCTCGCCGTACCGCGCAATGGGAGGCGATGAAACTGCCGTCGGCGGAAATCGACCATCTGGCCGATCGGGTCACGGGTTTCCGCACGCAACGCCTGCCGCTCGATCGCGACGGCGAATCGCAGACCATGGACGCGAAGGTGGCGTCGAAGAAATTGCTCGGCGGTTTCGCACAGGCCGATCTCGGCGGCCTCTCGTTCTGGACGCAGCCGAACTCGTGGCATCACTTCATGAGCGACCATATCGTCAGCTTTTCGGTGATTCCATTGTCGGCGGGAAAAACGCTGGTGCGCACCAAGTGGCTCGTCCATAAGGATGCACGCGAAGGCATCGACTACGACGTGAACAATCTCACGGCCGTGTGGCGCGCCACCAATGACCAGGACCGTGCGCTCGTGGAATACTCGCAACGCGGCGCAACCAGCAGCGCCTACGAGCCGGGTCCGTATTCGCCGTTCACCGAAGGCCTCGTCGAGAAGTTCTGCGAGTGGTACATCGGCCGTATTGCGGAATACAGCAATGCGCCCCAAACCCATGATGCCGGCGATGCGCCGGTTTCGCACGGCGAAAAAGTCGTGTCTTTCATGCGCTGAGCGCGATACCGCGACCAGGAGCGGGAGAAAATAATGATGCGCGATCAGGCGACGCTTCAGCTCAGCCCCGAGCCGGCTCCGAACCCCGAGACTTCACACCGTGAGACTTCAAGCCGAGTGACGCAGCCGCGGTTCTGGGAGACCTTGCCGGCGCGCTGGAACAGCGATACCGACGACACGCTGGTGTGCTGCCAGGTCCGCCAGGAAACTCACGACGTCAAGAGCTTTTTCTTTCGTGCGCCTTCCGAGCGGGCGTTCGTGTTCGAACCGGGGCAATTCATTACGCTGGAGCTGGAGATCGACGGCGAGGCGGTGAACCGCTGTTATACGATTTCTTCGCCCCCCACGCGTCCGCACACCGTCTCCATCACCGTGAAGCGCGTGCCTGGCGGCAAGGTGTCGAACTGGCTGCACGACAATCTGCACGCGGGCATGGAGGTTCGTGTGCTGGGGCCGTCCGGCGAGTTCACCTGCGCCAGGCATCCGGCGCGTAAGTTTCTGTTTTTGTCGGCAGGGTCGGGCATTACGCCACTGATGTCGATGAGCCGAGCGCATCACGAACTCGGCGAAGATAGCGACATCGTATTCGTGCACAGCGCTCGCACGCCGGACGACATCATCTTCGCGCGCGAACTCGATCTGATTGCATCGAATCAGGCCAATTTCCGCACGGCGTTCGTCTGTGAACGGCTTGGCGCGCGGACCAATTGGCCTGGCGTCACCGGCTTTCTGACTTTGCCCTTGCTAAAGCTCATCGCGCCGGATTTTCTGGATCGCGAGATTTTCACTTGCGGCCCCGAGCCCTACATGCAGGCAGTCAGAAATTTGCTGGCTGAAGGCGGCTTCGATCGCAGCCATTATCACGAGGAAAGCTTCTCGTTCGAGACGGTCAGCGAGGTGGCCGCACAATTGACCACCGCGCATGTCGCCGATGCATTGCAGGCGCCGACCGCCACCGCGGAGCGCTTTGTCGAAGCGCGTGAACAGGCGGCTGGATTCACACCCGCGCAGGTGCCCCTCGAGACGGAAACGACGTTCAAGGTGAGCTTCGCCAAAAGCAATCGCGAGATCGAATGCGGCAGCGGCCAGCATGTCCTCGACGCGGCGAAGAAGGCCGGTGTGCGGCTCCCGGCCTCGTGTACGCAGGGCATGTGCGGCACCTGCAAGGTGAAGCTGGTGTCCGGCGAAGTGGCCATGAAACACGCTGGCGGAATTCGTCAGCGCGAAATCGATCAGGGCATGGTGCTGCTGTGCTGCAGCAAGCCGTTGAGCGATCTCGTCGTCGATAAGTAAGACAGGAACGGGACCCGGATTCGCAGTCGAGGTCGCCTGCGGACAACTGGATGTCGGAAAACGACGCTACCTGGCAATTCTGGTTGGCGATTCTAAATGCTCAATGGGTAGTTTGGATGACGAACGGGAGAGCGGCGATGAGACTGGTCAAAAAGATACTGATGTTGAGCGCGTTAAGCGCGGCGCTGGCGGCAAGCAGCGTGAGTGTGTCGGCCGATACCAGACCGACCATCAAGATCGGCTATGTGGAGGGTTGGGACGACAGTGTGGCGACGTCGAACGTGGCCGCGCGCGTGATCGAAAAGCGCCTCGGCTATCAGGTGCAGCTCGTGCCGGTGGCGGCCGGTGTGATGTGGCAAGGGGTGGCGCGCGGCGACCTCGACGCGACGCTGTCCGCATGGCTGCCGGTCACGCATGGCGCGTACTGGAACAACTTCAAGGATAAAGTCGTCGACCTGGGTCCCAACTTCAACGATGCGAAGATCGGTCTGATCGTGCCCGATAACGCTGACGTGAAAAGCGTCGGCGATCTCGAAGCGAAGAAGACCGAATTCAGCTCGCGTATTGTCGGTATCGATGCCGGCGCGGGCGTAATGCAGAAAACCAGCGAAGCGATCAAGGCATACGGGCTGGATTATCAGCTGATGCCGAGCTCGGGCAGCGCGATGACCGCGGAACTGGCGCGTTCGGAAGCGGCTAGCAAACCGATCATCGTGACCGGCTGGAAGCCGCATTGGATGTTCGCGAAGTACAAGCTCAAATTCCTCGACGATCCGAAGAAGGTGTTCGGCGAAGCGGAGCACGTGGATAGCGTCGTCAATCCTGAACTGGAGACGAAAGCGCCGACGGTCGTTGCGTTCCTCAAGAAGTTTCAATGGAAACCGGGCGAGATCGACAGTGTGATGCTTGCGACGCAAAACGGCGAGAAGCCGACGGCCGCTGCCGATGCGTGGATCAGTGCGCATGGGGACCGTGTGGATAGCTGGGTGAAGTGACTTTGTGCGTTGCGTGAATGCGTTGCCGCTTCTTTGGAGCGGCAACTTTTAGAGGTCAGTTCATGACGAGGCGAGTGTCGCGTTCTGTCGCTGCTACGGTCGCGTTTTTGACGTTGTTGTGAACGGGGAGCCCAACGTCGTCGACGGTGGGTGGGACCCCGGCGCCAAATAGGGCTATTTCAGCCCGGAGACTCGAACGATCTCTTCCTCGACTTCGCGCAATCGGTCTTTTCCGAAGAAGATCTGGTCGCCAACAAAGAACGTCGGTGAACCGAAGGCTCCGCGCTCGAAAGCGGCTTGAGTGTTTGCCATCAACGTGGCTTTCACCTCGGGATCTTTCGTGCCTTCGTAGATTGCGTGCCCGTCGAGGCCGGCTTCCTGAAGGGATCGAACGATAACCTCGGGATCCTCCATGTTTCGCTGCTGTTCCCACACGTGAGCGTAGACCGCGTTAATGTAACGCGTGAAGCATCCTTGACGTTGTGCCGCCACTGCTCCTCGCATGATTTGCAACGTGTTGATCGGCCAGAATGGATTCGAGCGAAAGCTGTCTATTTTGTATTTTGCAATGAAGCGCTGCGTCTCCAGCTTCTCGTAGGCAAGTTTGTTCGGAATGCCTGCGAAGGCTTCGGCCGGAGAGCGATTGCCGGTAAACTTGAACAGGCCGCCTAATAGAATCGGCACGTATTCGAATTCGACGCCCGTGCGGGCGGCGATGTCTGGAATGACTTTATGGCAGAAGTACGCATTCGGGCTGCCAAAGTCGAACAGGAACTGCACGGAAAGCGATGTCATGAATCTTCCTTTGGATTGCTGGCAAGCCGTCGATTGTTTGGGGATTGGCGGTGACGCCTGGAAATCTCAGAAAGCGGTCTCGCTTCCATGCAGCACGACAACCCGCACATCGTCACGCTCGTTCGCATCGTTGAACACCTCGGCAAGACGCGTATACATCGCTTCCATTATTGCATTCTTGTGCGATGGGCGATTGAATCCGAGCGTCAGGATGCCGTTTTCGAGTACGTCAACAATTTCCGTCGTCATGGTTACCATGCCTCCATCCAGGGGCGAAGTTCGGTCTCGTGCGTCCAGGCGTTGCGAGGTTGCAGGTGAATCTGGTAGTAGGCGTCGGCGATGGAGTTCGGATCCACGATGCCGTCCTGCTCCTTGAGGGCATAACGCTGCGGAAAGGTGGTCCGGATGAAGTCGGTGTCGATGGCGCCGTCGATGATCGGATGCGCAACATGGATGCCCTTTGGCCACAGCTCGCGGGCCATGCTCTGCGCGAGTGCCCGGAGTCCGTGCTTGGCGCCCGAGAACGCGGCATAACCGGAGCGGCCGCGCAAGCTTGCGGTGGCGCCAGTGAAGATGATCGTCCCACGTCCGCGCGGCAACATCGCCTTCGCGACTTCGCGACCCATGAGAAATCCGCCGAAGCAAGCCATCTCCCACACTTTGAAGTACACGCGAGCGGTGGTCTCGGTAATGCTGAACTGGACGTTCGCGCCGATGTTGAAGACGGCGACTTCGATCGGGGCAATGTCGCGCTCGATTTGTTCGATGAGCGAGACCATTTCCTCTTCCTTGCGGGCGTCAGTGCCGAATGCGTACGCGTCGCCCCCCGCTGCCTTGATCTCTTCCACTACCGGCGCGAGTTTGTCGACATTGCGGCGCGTCATACAGGCGATATAGCCCTCGCGGGCGAATCTGCGAGCGATGGCACTTCCGGTGGCGTCACCCGCGCCAATGACCAGTATTGCTTTCTTGTCCGTCATTTCGTTCTCTTCATGAACATGTAGCGTTTGAGGTGGTGAACTTGATCGCCAAGTTGATGGTCGATCATGATCAACCGCTTTGCGAAGTGCGAAAGTGGCAGTTCGCGCGTCATGCCAATTCCGCCATGCAGTTGAATGCCTTCCTCCGCGACCAGCGTGCCGATTCGTCCGATTGTGTACTTCGCAGCCGCCGGATTGATCACGGCGGACCTCGATTGTTCGATCTCGAGGGCCAACTGAACCATGCGATGCGGCAGCGCCTGAAAAGCACCGATGGGCACGCCGAATAAGTCGAATACTTTATGTGGTCACGTTGAAAACTGCATAGCGGAATTAAAAACTGCAATTCAGTCTAAGCTTGCGATTTATGCGCTGTCAAGGTTGCTAAGTGGCCCTTACGTTCGTCCTATGGAAAACCCCGAGAAGTGAAAGTGCGCTTGCTGGCCGTTCTGCACAGCAGTAGCATGAACCGAATTCGAGCCCCCAGCCATGCCGGTGCCATGCCGGCTGGCAATACCAACGTGGAGACGATGTGTCTATGGAAGAGGCCAGGCAGTTGATCGCGGAATACTCGCGCATCCATCAGATTATTGAACCGTGGGTAAGCCAGCTACCCAATGGCATTGCCTTGCAAGACAAGCGGCACCGCCAGACATACGGCGAACTCGATGTCTCGATCCGCCGTGTGAGCGAGCGTCTGGTTTCGTTAGGAATTCGCCCAGGCGACCGGGTGCTGGTCGTTGCAGAGAACTGCGTGGCCGTGGGCGTTCTGGTCCTTGCGCTGAGTGCGCTTGATGCCTGGGCTGTGGTTGTCAATGCCCGTCTCTCAGCGCGCGAGATCGACAGTTTCCTCGATCATTCGGGTGCGAGGCGGGCGTTCTATACCCATGGCGTTGGACGGGATGCGGACGCGCATGCTCATCGTCACGGTGCTGTTTCGGAATCATGGCCCGGCATCGGCGAGCTGTCGGTCGGACCGCTCAATGAGCAGGCTGTCGCGGAGCCGACCAGCGAAGATCCGAGGAAGCAAACGGCGGTCATGATTTATACGTCAGGCACCTCTGGGCAACCGAAGGCGGTCATGCTCAGCCACGCCAACATGCTCCACATCGCGCAGGTGATTCGAACCGTGCGCCGCTTGAGCCCGGAGGACAAGGTCTATGGCGTGCTGCCGATGGCGCACATCATGGGGTTGTCCGGCAACCTGGTCGGCTCGCTGGCGTGTGGAACCACCTTGCTGCTTGACGATCGGTTTGCCCCGGAGACGCTCGCCAAGGCAATTCTCGAAGAGCGCATAACGATGCTTTTTGGGGTTCCCGTTATGTTCGCAAAACTGCTCGACTGGTGTCGCAGCACAGGTACCGATATCAGCGGGCATAGTCTGCGCACGATAGGCGTAGCAGGTTCGCCGTTGACGCCCAAGCTGAAAGAAGACGTGGAGCGGGCGTTTGGTATGGTCTTGCAGAATAATTATGGGTTGACCGAAATGGCTCCGACCGTGACGCAGACGGTGCTTTCAGATCCCCGGCAAGACTGCTCAGTCGGAGTCCCGGTGCCTGGCGTCGATCTTCGTATCGTCGACAGGCATGGAGCGGACGTGGCGCCTGGCGATGTGGGCTTGATTTGGGTGCGCGGCCCGAATCTCATGTTGGGATATTACCGGGACGAAGCACTGACTCGGGAGACCGTCAATGCAGATGGCTGGTTCAATACCGCGGACCTTGGGCGGCAAGAGCCGGACGGCGCGGTTTTCATTATGGGCCGGACCAAGGACTTGATCATTCGGTCAGGATTCAACGTTTACCCGGTAGAAGTCGAGCAGGCTCTGAATACCCATCCCTTGGTGATTCAGTCCGCCGTGGTTGGCAGGGTAGTTGAGGATAACGAAGAAGTTATAGCGTTCGTCGAAGCTGATCCGGGCGCGACGATTACCGCAGACGAGATCAAGGTCCATTTGAGGGAGCGATTGTCTCCTTACAAGATTCCCGCGGAGATCCACTTCATGGCGCAACTGCCGTCCGCGCCAACGGGAAAGATCCTGAAAAATGCGCTCAAGGATCTGGCTGTGGAGTTGGCGGCAAAGGGCGGCGAGGAGCGGCGGGTCGCTCCTGGGCGAGTGAATTAGAGAACACCGGTCGGGGTGATTTTGACCCGTCGCAGCCAGCGGTATGCTATTTTCCGCCCGGGATTGGAGAAGTGGCAGCAAGGCGGCGGCGGGGATCCACTGAACAGGAGTTGACGATTTACCCTCGCTTGCTACCGGCATGGGCCGAGTGGGCTTGCCGCAGGGGGCTTCTCAAATATTGGCTTTGTTCATTCGGAGGATTTTATGGCTTTGAACGCGCAGACCGCCTCCACCGAGAAACGCATGGTCGAAACGGAGGCCTCCGACAACGACGTATTAGCGGACGGGGATGGCGACCGGCACTTTGTAATCGCGCTCGCGCGAGGGTTGGACGTACTTCGCTGCTTTCGCAGTGGTGATATGTTTCTCGCGAATCATGAGATCGCGGAGCGCTGCCGTTTGCCGAGATCGACCATCACGCGCCTGACGTACACGCTTACCAGGCTCGGCTATTTATATGTGGTTCCGGAGACCGGCAAATACCGCCTTGGCGCAGCGGCTGTCGCACTCGGCAGCGCAATGTTGGTGAAGCTCGACGTGCGCCAGGTGGCACGCCCGCTGATGCAGAGCCTCGCAGAAGAGGTTGGAGCGATGGTCGCGCTTGCCACACGCGACAGGATGGCAATGTTGCATCTGGAGTGCTGTCGCGACGACTCCGTCGTGACACTCAATATGGACGTCGGCGCACGCATACCGCTGGGTACGACATCCATGGGCCGTGCTTATCTCGCCGCCATTCCGGCCGGTGAGCGCGCGGAACTGATGGAACGGATTCGCGCTTTCGACGAAGGCTCGTGGCCTGCCGTCAAGCAGGGAGTCGAACGGGCACTGCAAGAGTACGCGGATACGGGGTGCTGCTCGTCCGTGGACGAATGGCTCAAGGGCGTGAGTGGAATCGCCATGCCTTTTAACCCAGGCAGGGGACTGCCACTCATGGTGGTCAACGCTGGTGGGGCGACGCAAGACTTCCCTGCCGAGCGGCTGTTCGAGGAAGTTCGCCCGAAGCTGATCCAGGTGGTCAATAGAATTCGACTTGAATTGGGCCAGATTGGTGAATATGGCGGGATGCCAATGGGCTCGGATGATTCGTGTATCCCCGGTTGACGCGCGAGGAGATCGTTCACGCGTTGCCTCATTGGGGTAGTCTGAATGAGCCGGCGTCCCCCGGCGCGTCACGGGTTTCAACGAATCAGGCTTGACGTGGGGTGCCTCATCGAGTCTGTCGACCGGCCGCGGGCGTGCATGCGATCGCGTTCGCTCGCATGACCCTGGCGTTTATTCGTTGTAGAGGTCGCTGCACGGGCCGGCATATCGAACATCGAGCGATGAACCGTCCTTGAATACGAGCCGTTTCACAACTCCGCAATCCTGGACTGTGTGAACCGCACTCCGCTTCACGAAAACACCCGGGCGTTCGTCGGGCAGAACCAGCTGCATCAGCGGACCGAACTTTTGCATGGCGTCGAAAAAGCTGGGTTCGCGCGATGGTTCTGTCACCCCCTCCCAATAAACAAGGGCGGCGCCGGAATTCCGGGCGTCGCGCGCGAGGAAGCGCAGCGTTTCCTGACCAAGGACGTAGGAGGACGTTTCAATATGTGGCACATCGCGCATGCGGGTCTCCGTTGGTAAACTGTGCGAATTATGATGATCGAGCCTGACGGGGGCTCGCGTTCTCATGTCAACCCAGATGCGTCCCCGGGGGGACGCACTTCAACGCCTGCTCGTCTTCGAAGAAATAATCCAGCGCAGCGAAGGCCTTCGGCGCGAGGCCATGCTTTTCGATGACAAGGTCTGCGGCATGCAGACCGCCGGGCGCAGGACATGCGATAGCCGTGAGTTGAGAGCCTCGATGCAATGTCGGAACGACTGCCTTCATGAACCGTGTCTCCATCGTGTGCCCTTCGTCGACGCGAAGGTGTCTTCGGTATTCAAGTAGTACCGGCGCGACTATTACCGCAGGCGATTACTCGCGTGTGACAGCCCCTTGACTGGGACTTCGTCCTCACGCGCATTTTGGGGGCAGGCACTGGCCACCAAAACCCGTGTTAACGCTGAGTCCTATTAGACACGAGAGCCGCGCAATGACAGGAGCCCATTTTCAGTCTGCCCGCACTGACTAACAATTATGTATGTGCAAGCCGCATTATTTGTGCGGCTTGCATGGGTCATCGACGGTGTAAATCGGTTCTGTCGATGCGCGTTTGCGACGAGTCGGCGCTCACAAGCGCTGCGGGGCGAACCGCGCCGACAGATATCAATCGCGTCACCCACAAGCTTTCGATGTGAAAGAATTTGGGGCGGCGCACAATAGTTCCTGCTACGTTCGGGCGCGTAGAATATTAAATGCCAGCGCGATGCGACCGCGTTCCGGCTTCGCGAGGTGCGCAGATGACTACTGAACCGACCCGCCAAATAACGGCTGAAACCGTAGTAACCGACGGCTCCGTCATTTACGTCGTCGATGATGACAAGGCAATCCGCCTTGCCCTCGGAACGCTTATGCGCTCTGTAGGCTTGCGCGTCGAAGTGTTCGAGTCCCCTGACGAATTTCTTCGTTTTCCCCACTCCGCGGGGCCGAGCTGCCTCATCCTCGACGTGCGACTCCGCGGCAAAAGTGGCATTGCTTTTCACCAGGAAATCGTCAATAGCGGCATGCGTATTCCCGTCGTATTCATGACCGGTCATGGGGACATCGAGATGGGGGTGAAGGCGATGAAGGCCGGCGCGCTGGACTTCTTTGCCAAGCCGTTCAAGGACCAGGACATGCTTGACGCAGTTGCTCAGGCACTGGCGAGAGACAGTGAGCGGCTCGCGGCGGAAGCGGCGTTAGCCGGCCTGCGCGCCTCGTACCAATCGCTGTCGCCGCGCGAGAAAGAGGTGATGGCCTTTGTGCTGTCCGGCCTGCTGAACAAACAGATTGCCTCCGAGATGAACTTGAGTGAAATTACGGTCAAGGTTCACCGTGGACAGGTAATGCGCAAAATGAACGCGCGCTCGATGCCGGACCTTGTCCGCAAGGCCGAATCGCTTGGGATCGAGCCCTGTCTGCCCCAGGTCGGTCATCACTAGGCGCCATCGCACCCGAGCGCACCTGCAGAGCGTGGACGACTCGCTAGGGGTTTCCGAGAGCGACCGAGAGCCAGTGAGTCAATGCAGCGGCCCGGTAAGGCTTCTGCAGCAATACGAGTGCGCCGGCACCTACCGCTTTCGCCTGCAGCGACGGGGTCGGATATGCGCTGACAAAGATGGTCGCAGGGGCGTGCCCCTGAGCACGCAGGCGCTCATGCATTTCGATACCAGACATCCCGGGCATACGAACGTCGGAAATCAGGCAGGAGGTATGAGCGGCCTCCCCGGACGAAAGAAATTCTTCTGCCGACTCATACGTGCGTACCTGCCAACCCAGCGACCGGATTAGGCTGCCTAACGCGAGACGGACGGCTTTATCATCATCGACAATCGAAACAACAGGCGTGATTTGCAAAATGCGGCCCTCGACCTCTCTTTCCAAGGGATGACGTGCGGTCGGTGCCGCGCGCCTCGTTTAATCCGCAGATTAGCTTACAACCGCGCCCACTGACATGATACGAATGTATATGTGAACCGAACTACGTCCGCGCCGGTCGCCTCGTGTGTCTCAGATTCGCACTACCTCATGCGTCGTGGCTGGTGGGAGGCTGAATGAGAACGTCGCGCCGCCTTCAGGGTTGTTGGAGGCCCAGATTTGCCCACCATGGGCGTCGAGAATAGAGCTGCATATAGCCAGCCCCATCCCCATGCCGGAGTTGCGTGTCGTAAAGAACGGTTCAAAGAGTCGTGGAAGATTGTCCTCGCGGATACCGGCCCCGGAGTCCTTCACCGCCACGACAACATTGCCTTCAGGGTCAAGGCGGGACTGGATTATGAGTTCGCGCTTGCCGTTGACGCTTGCCATCGACTGCAGGCCGTTGATGATTAAATTGATGAGCACCTGCTGGAGCTGCACACGGTCGCCCATTATCAGAGGTAGCCCCTCCGCGAGACAACGGGTCGGGGAGCCCCTCTGACGCTCACTATCCCGTCCGATAAGGGCAATCGCGTCCTCGACCACGTCGTTGATGGCAACCGGCACCCGGTCCGGCGGCGCCCCCTTCATGAGTTTCCTCACACGTTGCACGATTTCGGCGGCTCTATTTCCCTCGTCTGTCATGTGGTTCACGCAACCCTCTATTTCTTCCATGTTCGGAGGCTGGCGATGCAGCCAGCGAAGACATGCTTCACCGTTCGTAACGATGGCGGAAAGGGGTTGTCCCACTTCGTGGGCAATCGATGCGCTCAGCTCACCAAGCGCCGTTACCCGGCTTGTCCGTTCAAGCTCGCTTCGCGCGTGCCGTAACTGCTCCTCTGTCTGCCTCGCCCGCGTCACGTCCATTACGGCCCCGAGGAACTTCCTGTTATTCGGCTGACCGTTCGCTGCGTGTGCAACCACATGGAGGTGCTTGACGCGTCCATCGGGAAAAAGCAGACGATGCTCGATGTCAAAGTCGTGACTGGAACCGCTCGCCTGTGCAAGCACCTCCTCGAACACCGGTATATCCTCCGGATGTACCCTCTGCCTGACCAGCTCAACGTTGGGTGCAACAGCCGCGTCGTACTCGAAGATAGAAAAAGTCTGCTCAGACCAGGAGAGTTCTCCGCTCAAGACATTCCAGCCAAAACTGCCGGTTTTGCTTAGCTTCTGCGCTTCGGCGAAGTACTGCGCCTGACTCTTTTGAAGCAGTTCCTCGGCGCGCTTGCGCTGCGTGATGTCGTGATTGGTCTCGAGCGTGGCCAACGGGTTTCCCGCGCCGTCGTGCTGCAATGTCCAGCGGCTCGCTACGATTACCGCCGTGCCGTCCCGTCTCGTGTGTATTAACTCGCCCTCCCAGTGGCCTTCGCGAAGAAAAATCTGCTGGATTTGCTCGCGAGCCAGGGGGAACACCGTATTCAGAAGTTCGTCGACCATTTGACCAAGCGCCTCTTCCTTCTTCCAGCCATAAAGCGTCTCTGCTGCGTGATTCCAGTACGTAATGACTTCGTTCCTGTCGCGCACGAATACGCTATCGTGTGTCAGGTCCAGCAGCTGTGCCTGAGCGCGCTGCGTCTTCTCAACCCGGTCAATCCGCCTGACAAGGGTTGTGACCGCGATTGATGTGACGAGAAAGGCCGAAAGTGAAAAGTAATCCTGGGGTTTGCTAACCCGGAAGCTATAGAGGGGCTCCGTGAAAAAATAGTTGAGGAGCGCGGCGCCAAAGACCGAGAAAATCGCGGATGAGATGAAGCTGTCCAGCAAGGACAAGAGGACAAGGACAATCAGAAGACAGTAGCCAGTGGCGCTCAATCCCAACTGCAGCCCGAAGCAGGTCGCAGCAACGGCTCCGAGCGCCATACAGCCCCAAATCCACAAAGGCGCGAGATGCCGTAAGCTGCCGCTTTTATGTGAAGAACCTGTTGCCTGCACCGAACGCCTCCCTTAGCGCAGCTGCGCTGACCACTTCCATCCGGTCTGGCGCAACAACTTGCGGGCGCCATTCTTTCATTCTTTAATAAACGCTCGGAAATATTCTCGACTTCTCCGTCGATTCTGTTCTTCATCTTCATGATGATAGCCGACGGAGATAGTTTCGCGCCGTTCGACACCGCTCATTAAGTCTGCTCACCGCGCCTATACGCCCGTATAAGCAAGTTACCCTAACGCGGCATCCGGATATCCAACCGTAGAGTAGATTCGCCCTTCGGCAAAACCTACTCTTCTCTCATCGAGACCGCGCTTGCCGTTATGACAGCACAAAGCTCGCGGTTCGGCCCGACGACACCATCGCCTTTTCGGATGCCCGCCCGACCGGTTTCCTCTAAACGCCTCCAAGGAATCATCGTGTCACATACTTTGCATAGCTGGATACATGTCGGAAGCAACGCATATGTCGAGTACACCTTCGTGCCGTGGCTTGGCAGAAACATCTATCGCCGCACCGTCGAATTCTCCACAATATGCATCCAGTAGCTGCAAGTCAGGAGTTATTCGACCTCTACCACTGCTTCGCTCTTTGTTACAGAGAGGAACACGATGTTGAACGCTGAACCCAATACGGCTTCGGACATCCTGTCAGAGAATGGCCTTCACGATACGTCTACTGCCCCCGACCTGCCCTCAATCCATCACCCGTCTTCCCGTCGGCCGGGCCGGCTCGCCCAGTCGAAGTCCACCTGCCGGACTTCGTCGCCGAAGGGTAGCGACCCGTGGGCGACGATGGTCGCATCCATCCATCAATTTTCTTCCCCGCCAGACCCGCTGCGGAATTCTCCGGACCTGTCCGGCCGCTCCTGCTCCGCTGGCGGGCTGTTCCGTCCGCGGGAGACGGACGGCGGTGACGTGCGCACCTTTACTGTGACGGTCGTGGAGGAACTTTCCAATTCGCTCTTCGTGCTGTGCTGGCGCGACCCGACGCTTTGCAACTACGAAGACCAGGTCTGGTCGCCGTGTCTCGCTCGCGCGTCGGGGCGTTGCGCCCTATCCGGAAAACATATCGGCCGGGGCGACCCGGTCTACCGTCCCCGAACCCGCGGACGAGGAGTGCCACTTAATGGCGACGCAATGATTCTGGCCAGCGAGATGGTCAAGGTCCGCACAAGCGCCTGATTCGCGTTGGAGTTGGCGCATGTCGGCTCGAACTCACAGATGAAGCATTGCCTGAGGGGTGGCCGACTCAGGGTGCGCTGCTCCGTCTGGCCACAGGAGGTTTCAACATGAAACTAGAGGCCGCTACATTTGTGCGACTGCGCCGTCTCGCTCCGGTTCTCGACGACATACTCAATGCGAGAGAGGTCGAGTACGCTGACCAGGCCGTTGACCTTGCTTCACTTGCTCAGCTGTGCTCACAGTTGTTCGACGCGTACCATTACCAACACCCGGGCGAGATTGCGCAAGCGCGCCTCGACGCCCCGGATGCTATGGGAGGGATGTGGAAGTAAGCCCGCTGGAGTCAAACGGGATTCGCAGACTCGTTTGTCCGAAGGAGGGCGGGGTGAACAAGGTACGCGTTTATGCGCTGCAGTGCATAAACGCGTTAAGGTGGCTGCGGGGCGCGTCCTTGAAAGGTCGATCGCTCAAAATGGTATTGTGGAAGTTGCGGCATCAACTTTTCCAGTGGCGCTTTTTTATTGCAGCACCACGGTCCGATCGCCGTTGATGAAAACCCGCCGCTCGATAAACGCCTTTACGGCCCGCGCAAGCGTGATGCATTCGACATCGCGTCCTGTCGCAAGCAGCCGCTCCGGGCTGTATGAGTGATCGACGCGCTCCACGACCTGCTCGATGATCGGACCTTCGTCGAGATCGTCGGTGACGAAGTGCGCGGTTGCGCCAATCAGTTTCACGCCGCGCGCATGCGCCTGGTGATACGGCTTCGCCCCTTTGAAGCCCGGCAGAAACGAATGATGGATATTGATCGCGCGGGCCGCGAGCGCACGGCTCGTTTCGCCGGAGAGAATCTGCATGTAGCGGGCAAGGATCATCAATTCAGCACCTGACGTTTCGAACAGGTCGAGCAAACGCGCCTCCTGTTGTGGCTTGGTATCGGCGCTAATCGGCAGATGATGGAACGGCAAGCCGTGCTGTTGCGCGAGCGGCTCCAGATCGCGATGGTTCGAGGCAATCCCGGCAATATCCATCTTCAACTCGCCCATGCGCCAACGGAACAGCAGATCGGCGAGACAGTGTTCAAGTTTCGACACCATGATCAGCACCTTCGGCCGCGTGCCGACGTCGTGCATCGCCCACGTCATCTGAAAACGCTCGGCGATCGATTCGAATTCGCGCTTGAGTGCCGCGATATGCAGGGTCTCGTTGCTGTCGACGCCATGAAACACGCAGCGTACGAAGAAGTGCTCGCTGAGGTCATCGTCGAAAACGGTCAGTTCGTCGATATAGCAATGATGCCGGTCGAGAAAACCGACAACGGCGGCAACCTGGCCCGCCGCGCTCGGACAGGCGACCGTGAGAACCAGTTGATCGGGACGGGAATCGGCGGACATACAGGTTCTCCACTTGAACGATAGGGCAACGCCGCGGGGCGCGGCATGCATCATCGCAGTAGAGCAAATCAGCGGGTCACGGGGATAGAAGCTAACCGCCGTCACGCTGGAATGGGAGCGTCAGACGAGGCTGGGGCGGGACGGTGAAATAAGCCCGGCATTCCAGACTTCGGGGTCGCTACTCGACAGATTGATGTCGCATCCGGTCGAATCCTTATAAATCTGGACCCGTATTCTTGTTCCGTCGATGCAGGCATGGCAGATGATCGAATGCATTGCGGATAGTCTCAATCAGCCTGATTAGGTGGAGTCGCCCTGGTTAGCTTTAGTCAGCTTTAGTCAGCTTTAGTCAGTTTTGGCGAGTTTCAATCCGTTTCAACCAGTCTCAGCGGTTTCGAACTGCCCGTTATGCGAGAAGCGCCGCGCGTTGGAAGACAGCGCGCAGCAGGGATCGCTTTATCCAACGAACTACGCAGGCAAAGAGCAGGGGAGAATTGAATGAAGAAGAAAAATCCCGTTAGTCTTTCGGGACTCGTTCTCGCGGCAAGCGCTGTATGCGCACCGACGGTGGCCCATGCGCAAAGCAGCGTCACCCTGTACGGGATTCTGGATGCCGGCATCACCTACGTGAACAATGCCGGCGGCGCGAACCAGTTCAAATTCGACGACGGCATTTCGTACGGCAACCGGATCGGCTTCAAAGGCGTGGAAGATCTCGGCGGCGGCTTGCAAGCGGTCTTCGTGCTGGAATCAGGTTTTCGCCTGGGCAATGGGCAACTGGGATTCGGCGGTGCTGAATTCGGACGCCAGGCTTATGTCGGCATCAAGAACGGGTGGGGGACTTTCTCGTTCGGCAATCAGCTCGACATGACCGAAGAGTTCGTGTTTCTGTACAACATCTCCGCATGGGCGAGCGGCTACGCGATTCACCAGGGCGACTTCGACCGGATGAACGGCGACCGTCTGCCGAACTCGGTGAAGTTCCTGTCGAATGATTTTGCCGGTTTCACCTTCGGCGGCATGTACTCGTTCGGCGACACCGCCGGCGACTTCCATCAGAAGAGCGCATGGAGCGTGGGTGCGCATTATGACCACGGTCCGTTCAACATGGGCGTGGCGTATACGCAGTTGAACAATCCGTTCGGCATCTATGCCTTCGACCCGTACGCGATGATCGGCACGCGCACTTTCCTCGGCCAGCCGACCGTTTCCGTCGATCCGGCCACCGGCGCGGTGACCGATCTGTATAGCTCGTCGGCATTCCCGGTGGACAAGCAAGGCGCGTTTGCGGTCGGCGCGGCCTATACGATCGGCAACCTGATGCTCACCGGCGATTTCACCTATACGACGATCAAGGGCTTCGGGCAGAGTTCGCACATGCAGGTTTATGAAGCGGGCGCGTCGTATAACTTCACGCCTGCGCTGTCGCTGTACGGCGGCTATCAGCACACGAGCTTCGAAGGCAATCACTGGAACCAGGGCTCGCTCGGGTTGCACTACCTGTTGTCCAAACGTACCGATGTGTATATTTCCGGCGACTATCTGCGTGCGTCGAATGGCGTGAATGCGGTGATCGGCTACAGCTTCGCACCGTCGTCGTCGAATACGCAGTCCGATGTGCGGATCGGGATGCGGCATTCGTTCTAAGGTTTTTTCAGCGCATTGACGCGAGCGGTTTCGCAGGCTGCGGGAGCCGCTCGCGTTCATCACTTCGGGTTAGCCGCCACGCGGCCAGCGTGTCCACGCGATTCCCATCGTTTGCCCATCTTCAGTCCGACCATCGCAACACCTGGCCGCAACGCGATTGCGGGAGCCAGTTCGACTCCACGGCACCGTGGCAAACGACCGCCTTCCCCTGTCGAACCTCGACGCGATAATGACCATCAACGGTGCGTTGGCGTCCTTGAGATCCGTACAACTGGTAGCCGGCTATGCCGATCTTGCAGCGAATGCAGGCTTCGTGTTGCCGGCGGGGGCGGTTGCCTGTCTGCCTGCGATCGACACTGTCGAAAGCGCTGCGTCACTTGCGCCGTTTGACCAATTGGAGTCACCGCCATGGCCGAACCGAACACCACCACCGCCACAGCGCTATCGGCCGCTTTCGGCCTCGCGCCGGGTATAGATGCCATTGCGCTGATCGGCGCGTTTACCGGTGCGGCGCTCGTCGTCGTCACGACAAAGAATATCGGCGTGCTGAAGCGCATCGCTTACATGCTGATTTCCCTCGTGATGGGCTATCTCGCGGCAGCCGAGATCGTCAACGTGACGCCGATCCGCTCGACGGGCGTGGCTGCCTTCTTCGCGGCCGCGCTCGTGATTACCGTCACGCTGCAACTGATCAAGCGTGTCAAAGCGGTGGATGTATTCGCGTTTCTCAAGAGACGGAGGTGAGATGCCCATCTTTTTCGCACCGGCCGCGCACACCGCAGCGTTCGTGCGCCTTCTGTGGAGTGGCAATCAATGAGAACACTACGCTCTGGCGATCATGGCGCGGATGTCGGCTTGCTGCAAAGCCGCCTGATCCGCGCCGGCTACACACTCGACGCGACGCACCTTTACGACGACGCGACCGAAACCGCCGTTAAAGCGCTACAGGTTAAAACAGGACTCGTCGACGATGGCGTCGCCGGCCCAAAAACGCTCGCCGTGCTCGCCACCGGCAAGCGCGACCCAAAGCACCTCGCCGACGCCGATATCGTCAAGGCGGCCGACACGCTCGGCATTCCTGTCGCGCTCGTGCGCACCGTGAATGAGGTCGAATCGCTTGGATCGGGCTTTCTGCCGGACGGGCGGCCGAAAATCCTGTTCGAGCGCCATGTGTTCTGGAAGCGTTTGCATGCGCGCGGCATCGATCCGGCTCCGCTCGCCGCCAAGTATCCGAACATCGTTTCGCAGAAATATGGCGGCTATATGGGCAACGCGGCTGAATACACCCGGCTTGCGAGGGCCGAGCTGATCGACGCCGGCGCGGCCTATGAGTCGGCGAGCTGGGGCGCGTTTCAGGTGATGGGGAACAACTGGGGGCGCCTGAAATATTCGAGCATCGATGACTTTGTGACCCGCATGGAAAACAGCGAAGGCGACCAGCTCGAAGCGTTCGTGCGCTATGTCGCGGCCGATAAACGCCTGCTTGCCGCGCTCAAGGCCCGCGAGTGGGCAGTTTTCGCCGAACGCTACAACGGCAAGAACTACGCTCGCAATCTGTACGACGCGAAGCTCGCGCGGGCATATCTCAAGTACGCCGGCGCCGAGGCGGCCGCATGAAAGCGATCGCCGTGGACAAGGCAAAACAACAGGCGCAGCGGGTATGTCTCAAAGCTGCCGAAGGCTGGAATGTTTCGACTGCCGCACAGCGGCTTGTTAGTTCGACGGTGCACAAATCGTTACCCAGCGGTACATGATGCAACCAGGAACTGAGGGATTCGGATTGCTCCTTGCTGCAGCAGACAGCGATATGTCAACCGCTTACCGAATCGTCAACAGCGGGAGGCTGCTGGCGGTACCCGACCATGTTCATGCCCAGCGTGGCGATTTTCGCCGCAATTTCCTGAGAGTTCAGGCGGCCGTTTGGATGGTACCAACGGTGCACCCAGCGGACCATCCCGCTGATACACAAAGATGCCAGTTTGGCATCTGGAACATGAAAGACGTTGGCGTCTACACCCTCCTGGATGAGTTGCGCCAGCAGCTTATTGAATGATCGCTCGATGTCCTGCACGCGCTCCAGCAAGCCAGGCGACAAGTTCTTCTCTTCTTGCATATAGATGCCCACGGCGATCTGATGCTTGATGTTTTCGTTGACGAAGACACGAATGAACTGGCTAAGCCGCTCTTCCGGAGTGCCGTCTGACTTCAAGGCCTGCTGTATGTGGCCTACTAGCCGGCTGGCCGACTGCTCGTACACGGCTTCGAGTATGGATCGCTTATTTGGGAAGTAACTGTAGATGAACGGCTTGGTTACCCCCAACTCGGACGCGAGCATCTCGACGCTAGTCGCTTCGAAACCCTGCTCATAGAACAACCGGGAGGCCTCTTCGATTATCCTGGATCGTTTGTACTCTTTGATTTCTTCACGCATGGCTATTGGACCCGGCATAACGCCGTCAGACTGAGTACGTAATTCTAACTCGCGAGGGCACACGTCCCTTTGGCGCGGCAACAGCAATCTGTTCGTCATCAGCGCCCGCCAGTCAAAAACCACCAGCCGCCGAAGAACGAAGCGCTATCAGCACGGCGACAGTCCGGCCGCCGACAGTTGGCGGTATAGGGCATCGCTTCTATCACGCCTGCCTGTCTCCCATTGGGCCAGTCCGGCTGATCCCGAAATCGGTGCATCGATCAGCATGGTTGAATCAAATACCACCGTGCGCTCCTGAATGCGCCATGCCCCACTGCGGCGGGTTATACGGTCGATGTAACGGCACGCAATCAGCAAATCAGCCTCGCCTGAGCCGTTTGTACCAAGATCTCCAGCCAGCGCCACCAGGCTTGCACGGGCGTTGGCGGGATAGCGCTGGATGGCGAGGCAATAGGTTTCCACCAGCGCTTCGTCCGGGCCGCAGAATTCGATGAGCATGTTGCCCAGCCTGTGCATCGAAAAAGGGATGGTGCGGTGGCGTTCACGTATCCATTCGATGAGTCCGTTCACCCCGCCGACATAGGCGCCATGGTTGTCGACGGCGTCTGGATGGAACACTGCCCTGATGGCATCGAAATCCAGGCGGTCGATCCCCCGGCACCAGCGGAAAACCACATCCTGAATGGCGGCTCGGTCTGCCAGTCGTTCCACCGAGTAATCGTTCACGTCATTCGGCATGCTGCTGCTCCTCATGTAAGTAGGGCCAATGTGCCTCGGGCGATCGCAATTGCGCGGATGGCACGACGCGTACCCAATATTACTATGCGGTATAAAAAATAAAATACTGGTGTGTGCTATTTGCGCTTGATGCATCGGTCAGGCTCGCTCGAAGTCGGACGAAACACGCTTATTTGGAGTACACATTCCGCGATTCCGCATGATTCCGCGTTTACCCGATCTTTTATAAAAATACCGATGAGTATATATTTGTACCGAATAGTCGGAAGCCGGACTTTTGACAGGGGGTACAAGGGACATGCAGCAAGCGATGATCGAGGACGAGCAGGGGGAAGAGGCGACTGTGTCGTTGGAGGTGTTCGAGACGGCCGATCCGTTACTTCTGGGATTGACCGTGGTGTACCTCACGGGAGATATGGATCTCTTGATCGAACTGGAGGGAGCCCGCCGCGGATCTGGACGCCCCAAGCTTGGCGATTCCTTGAAGGCGCAAGTGCTGGCAAAAGCGGCGGGGCTGCTGACCAGGCGGCGGTCTCACAGCCGCCCGGCGGCTAATCTTCCGGCGAATGTGATGAACCGTCTCATAGCATTGGCAGTGGGTTTTTCCCCAGAGGCGCACTATGTCTCGATGTTGCTCGACCAGGCTGGCTTCTCCACTGGAAAACTTGCCCCGAAACTCGACGTGCCGCGGGAACAGGCAGCCGACTTTCATGTTGTGGTCATCGGGGCGGGGATGTCCGGCATCTGCGCCGGCATCGACCTCAAGAATGCTGGTATCGCGTTTACCATCCTTGAAAAGACCCACTCGGTGGGAGGGACGTGGCAGCAGAACGCCTATCCGGGCTGTGGGGTGGATACGCCGAGCTACTTCTATTCATATTCATTCGCGCAGAACGCGGAATGGTCACGCTACTTCGTCAAGCGGGACGAAATCCTGGCGTATTTCGAACGTTGTGTTTCCGAGTTCGGGTTGACGGAGCACATCCGGCTGGAAACTGCGGTGACAGCCGCAATTTTTGACGAGAAACGCCAGAAATGGCGCGTCACGGTGTCGGACGCGGGTGGTACGCAAAGCGAAATCTGGTGCAATGCGATCATTACCGCTGTCGGTCAACTCAACATCCCGGCCATTCCGAAGATTCCAGGGCTGGACAAATTCGGCGGCAAGGTAGTTCACACCGCGGAATGGTCGGATCAGCACGACGCGGCAGGCCGCCGTGTCGGCTTGATCGGCGTCGGCGCGAGCGCCATGCAGGTCGGCCCCGCCATCGCGAACAGCGTGACCCGACTCAAGGTCTTCCAGCGAGAGCCGCACTGGATACTGCCAAACAATTCGTACCACGCCGACGTGCCCGTGACGGAGCAACGGCTGCATCAGCAGTGGCCCGATTACTTGCGGTGGAAGCGACTGCAAATGATCTGGACCTATGGCGATGCGGTTTACGGCGCGTTGAAAGTGGATCCGCAATGGGCAACTCCCGATGTATCGCTCAACGAAACCAGCGAGCGCTACCGGCAGAATATGCTCGCCCATATTCGGAGAGAAGTTGGCGACGACCCCGACCTGCTGGCCAAGGTCACGCCATCCTATCCACCGTACGGGAAGCGGGTACTCCTCGATAACCATTGGTACAGAATGCTCAAGCGTGACAACGTGAACCTCGTGACGAGCGACATCGAGGCAATCGAGTGCGGAGCCATACGCACGCGAGATGGCGCAAGGCATGCGGTGGACATGATCGTGCTCGCAACGGGCTTTCAGGCCAGCCGAATGCTGTGGCCGATCGACTTCCAGGGACGCGGTGGCGTGCGGTTGCGAGAGATCTGGAACGACGACAATCCGCGCGCCTATCTCGGCATCACGATGCCAGGCTTTCCCAACTTGTTCGTCATGTACGGGCCGAACACCAACCTCGGCTATGGCGGGAGTGCCATCTTCAATTCGGAATGCCAGAGTCGCTACATCACCGCCTGTCTGGTGGCTCTCAGGGCTAACCAATGGGCCACATTGGAATGCAGACAGGACGTGCACGACGCGTACAACACCACGGTGGACAACATGCACGCCAACATGGTGTGGGCACGCAACAACGTCAGCAACTGGTATCGGAATCACGGGGGGCGCGTTACCACCAATACGCCCTGGAGCATGGGCGACTATTGGAGCATGACGCGAATTCCTGACTTTACCGACTATGTCGTTCGCGGGCAGGATGGTCACAAAATCGCACCTGTCGCTTCTGCATAGTTTTCTTCCACGACTCGGAACCATTTGACAACAGGATACGACGCCGAAAGAGCGCGCAACCCCGATGGGCTCGCACGCCAAGCCGCGTTCAGTGATCACATGGACTTGAAGCTCACCGGGAACACTTCGAGATGTGGCGCGAGTCGATCGTTGATGGCGTTGGCAAAACAGTCCGGGCGTCGGCTCTGCAGCAAAAGTGGGGGCAACGCATCGTGTTGCCCGATCATCGGTGGGGCGAGGTCGAGGAAATTGCAAATCTGGTCGCCTTTGCGGCATCTCCCGTATGCGGCTTCGCGACCGGCGCGATTTTTGTTGCCGACGGCGGCGAGTCGCATAACTGAGGTCTATCGGCATGAATTACGACTCTGATTCCGCGCGCGCGAGCTGGCTTACGCGATGCCTGTCGCCGCATGCGAATGATACATACCCGACCTTTCTGCAGCGGCGCGCCACAAGCCCCGACCGCGTCGCGCTGATTCACCAGGATCGGACGTATACCTACAAGCAATTGCATGCCGCCATCGAGGCGACCGCCAAAGTGCTTGTGGCCGAATACGGCGTGATGCCGGGTGATCGGGTAATGATCAACATGGAGAACAGCGATCATTTCGTCATTTTCTATCTGGCCATTCAGCGCGCGGGCGCGGTTGCCGTGCCCATCAATCCAAAGCTTGTGGGACGCGAAATCGCATACCTGTTGTCGGATGCGCGACCGGTGCTTTATGTCTGCGACGACAACAGGATCGATGCGGTGGGTTCGATCAACAGTTCTGCTTCGATGGCAGCCGCCGCGGTCTCGACAGTGATGCATGCCCGGTGCGGCGACGCGCAACTGCCCGAGCCGAACCCGGATCTGCCCGCGACGATTTTCTACACATCGGGCACAACAGGTGTTCCCAAAGGGGTCGTGCATACCCACCGGACGCTGATTGCAGGTGCCTTCCAGAATTCGCGTTCATGGGGCTACGATCAGTTCGGCAGTGTCACACTCGCCGTGACGCCGCTTTTCCATGTTGCTGCCCACTCATGGTTCTATCCGGTTCTTGCATTCCAGGGCACGCTGGTCGTCGACGGGTTCAAGGTAGAAAGAACTTTCGACTTGATCGAACGATTTCAAGTCGATGGCATAGGGGCGGTGCCGGCGATGTTGTTGATGATGATCGGCGCGGAGAAGCGCGATCAGTACGACCTGCGCTCGGTCCGCAATATTCGCTTCGGCGCGTCGCCCATGCCGCCGGACAAATTGCTGGCCGTGCAAGCGCTGTTTCCGAACGCCGACTTGTACCATGGCATGGGGCAGACCGAATCCGGCGGCACGATCAGCGTGCTGCCGGGCACGCTGGCGTTCAGCAAGAACGGCAGCACTGGCTACCCTATTGCGGGTTGCGAGGTCCGAATCGTGGACGATGCTGGCCGCGATCTGCCGATTGGAGCGCTGGGTGAAGTGCTGGCACGCGGACCCAACGTGATGAACAGGTACTTCAATATGCCCGAAGCCACGGCGAGCACGCTGGTAGACGGTTGGCTACACACCGGCGACATCGGGTATATCGACACAGAGGGATGCATATACCTGGTCGACCGGAAGAAGGACATGATCATCCGTGGTGGCGAAAATGTCTATTCGGTGGAGATTGAACACGTCATCATGCAGCACCCGGGTGTCGGGAAATGTGCGGTTGTTGGCGTACCTGATGCTGTGCTCGGAGAAAAGGTCTGCGCGTTGATCGTGCCGCTCTCGAGAGAGCGGCAGGACCCGATGGCGGACGATCTGCTCGGCGAGCTCACAGCCTTGTGTCGCGAAAAGCTCGCGCCTTTCAAAGTGCCGCAAGTATGGCGTGTACTCGAGGAACTGCCGTGCACGGCAACCGGAAAGGTGCAGAAAGCCATCTTGCGCAAGCAGGCAGCGGACCTCCTCTACGGCGGTTGACGGCGACATGTTGCCCTCTCGTTACGAACTGACCGCGGACGAAGCGCGCCTCCACGAGTTCCGCATTGCTTCGACCGACTTTTGCCATGTGGGGCACGATCTGCATCGCCCTGAATGCGTGGTCGCGCTGCAAGACGGCAGTTGGATTGTTTCGGACCATAGTGCCGTTGTGACATGCATTCGCCCAGATGGAACGCAGCACCGCTACGGCCGCGCATCGGGTCTGCCAAACGGCTTCGCGATCGACGACCGGGGCGAACTCATGGTCGCCGACCTGGCGAACGGGGCCGTACTGGGACTCAGCGCCGCCGGCGAAGTCAGAACCCTTTACGATCGTTGCGAAGGGCAGCCGCTTGGGGCGGCAAATTTTGTCCTGGCCGATGACGAGGCGGCCGTCCGATGGATCACTGCTTCTACAAGGCGCTCTCCTTTCCAGAGCGCGATTTCGCATCCTCTGCCGGACGGACGGATATACCGGGCCGATGGTCCGCACCTGACGCTGGTAGCCGACGGTCTGTACTTTCCCAACGAGATGCGAGTAGACCGCCAACGCGGCGCTGTCTATGTCGTCGAGACGACAGCGGGGCGCATTAGTCGAGCCCCGCTGCTGGCGGGTGACGAGGTTGGCGAATTTTCGCCCTTTGGGCCCGCGCCGCTCTATCCTGGCGCTTATCCGGACGGTCTGACGCTCGACGAAGAGGGGAATCTCTGGATAACGGAACTCTCGCGCAACGCCATTTTGATGCTCGACATGGCGGGGCGCCTTCACGCCATCTTCGAAGATCCCACTGGAAAGACGCTCAATAAGCCAACCAGCCTCGCGTTTGGCGGAGCTGATTTGCGTACCGTCGCTGTCGGCACACTGAAGATGGACGTGCTGCCCTTATTCCGTTCTCCCGTGCCAGGGCGTCCTGCGCGTCACTGGAGGATGAATACCCGCTTTGGAGCGTGGAAATCCGTGAAAACCCCCTCCGTGTCCCGAGTTGGAAATTCATAGACACAAGCGCGTGACGCTGGCGCGGACGTCGTCGGCCGATTTGGTCCAGCTGGAAGGTCTCGGATCGGTGTTGTTGCTCTGGATGTATTGGCGAATAGCCTGTTCGAGTTGGTGGAGGGAGCGATGAGTGCCACGGCGGATGTATGTCTCGCTGAGGCGGGTCGCGAATACTGGGCAGCCCGGAGCCTCGTTGCGGGTAAACACCCTCCGTTAGCAAGATTGACAGCGCTTCGGCTCTCGATGTACTTTAGGTAACAGCGATACCTAAAGTGGATTGCGCGGAAACAGACGCGGGACGCCTCCAGCGCTTGCGTCGATTTCGTGCACCCGACAGAACGCACCCGTTTTACAACCTGGAAGTGTTGCTTGGGATATAGAAGATGAAATTGTGTCGATTCGGCGATGTGGGAAGTGAGCGCCCGGGCATGTTGGACATGCATGGCTCAATTCGGGACTTGTCGTCCGTCATTGATGACGTTGGACTCGACGAAATCAGTCCAGGCGGGTTGGCAAAGCTGCGCGAGATTGATCCACAAACGCTACCTCTGGTTCAAGGGTCTCCGCGAATGGGGGCGCCGTGGAAGGGCGCATCCAAATTCATTGCGATCGGCCTCAACTATGTCGAGCATGCAAAGGAGTCAGGTCTGCCCATCCCCGACGAGCCGGTTGTGTTTCTGAAAGCCACTACCTGCATTTCGGGGCCTTGCGACGACGTGATTCAGCCACGCGGTTCGACGCAACTGGATTGGGAGGTTGAGCTCGGGGTTGTGATTGGCACCAAGGCTCAATACGTGGATGAGCAGGATGCGTTGGACTACGTGGCTGGATATTGCGTCGTCAATGACGTTTCAGAGCGGGCATTTCAAATGCAGTCGCCCCAGTGGGATAAAGGCAAGGGATGCGATACGTTTGGGCCTGTCGGTCCATGGCTGGTGACTGCCGACGAAGTTCCAGATTCCCAGCGCCTTGATCTTTGGCTCGAGGTGAATGGCAAGCGCATGCAGGATGCCAACACCCGATCGATGATCTTTCCTGTCTCGAAGCTTGTCTCGTACGTGAGTCGATACATGACACTCTTGCCGGGCGACGTGATTACGACGGGTACGCCAACCGGCGTCGGCTTGGGCGTCAAGCCCAGTCCTGTTTACCTGAAACCTGGCGATACCATGCGCCTGGGAATTTCGGGGCTGGGTGAGCAACAGCAAAGAGTCGTGAGCCTGGAGTCAAATTAGGAGCGGCGACTTGACCGCACGGGAGGGGCAGTGTCGCAATAAGGGGTCGGGGGTGGAGTTGGCGAACCGACTTGGTTGACGAACACGATTTGCCGGATGACGAAGATGCCACGTTAAGCATTCCTGTTGATATGGAATCGGTTCGCCACACCATCCTTATCGCGACACAACCGTTTTGAACGCGTTCCTGAGTTCATTCTCGCGTTCCGTATAAACGAAAGAGGTCCAATCATGCAGTCAATCAACGCTTCGAAACCTTTTATCGTCGGTCTTGGCGGCACAGCGCGTCCCGACTCCTCAACCGAAAAGGCGCTTGCGATCGCACTATCCAGTGCTGAACGTGCGGGCGCGAGAGTGCAGTTAATTGGAAGCGATCTGCTGACGCGGTTGCCACACTATCTGACCACGGAAGTCGCAAGCTCACCGGAGGCATTAGCGCTATTGGATGCGTTGCGCCGCGCAGACGGCGTGATTATAGCGAGCCCGGGCTACCATGGATCAGTGTCGGGTATCTTAAAGAATGCGATTGATTATCTCGAGGAAACGGCTAGGGACGATCGCGCGTATCTTCACGATATCCCAGTCGGATTGATTGCAACCGCCTATGGTTGGCAGGCCACGAGTAGCACCCTTGCGACTTTGAGGACGATTGTTCACGCGCTGCGAGGATGGCCGACACCGCTCGGTGCCGCGGTCAATAGTTCAGGAGGAATATTCTCCGCGGAACGATGCAGTGATGCAAAGGTTATCGAATTACTCGAGACGGTCGGTCAGCAGGTTGTCGAGTTCGCTCTAATGAAATGCCGATCCTTGGCCGACTCGGAACGAACAGCAGCCTTGGAGACGGTAGTGTCGCAATAAGGATGCTTGCCGACCAGTTCTATTCGATGGTTACATAAGCAATCCTATCGATCTGGAATTCGTTCGCCACATTATCCTTATCGCGACACTGCCTGTGCAGCTGCGCACAGTGGACGTGCGCAGTTGATATTTACTGCCGACATAGAAAATGGATAATCGATTTTCGGAATTGTAAAGTTCCTGGCGAAGATACAAAAAAGCGTATCGTCGTTGCCTAATGCTCCCTTTTCAGAGGAGCCAACTCGTGTTGTCGGAGACTAACATGGCGGAAAAGTTCAAGAAGGTTGATATCATTCGTGGCCCATTCGACCCGGGCGGGCAGCCCGAAACGCGCACCGGTCAGCCGCTTGAGCTTGGCTTCTTTGCCTGGAACATCAAGGGCGGCATGACGGCGTCCAAGGCCGTCCTTTCGAACCCTGAACGACTCCAGAATTACTGGGAGTGGCCGAACTCGATGCGGCTGGTTCAACTGGCCGAAGAAATCGGCTTTGACTATCAAGTTCCGTTCGGCCGCTGGATCGGGCAAGGGGGCGAGACCGACTACAACGGGGCGGCCTTGGACTTTTTGGCGTCAGCGGCCGCAACCGCGCCGGTCACGAAAACTCTCGGGCTGTTCTCGACCGCTCATATTACGTTCCGTTTCCATCCGCTGCACATCGCGAAGTTCGGCGCCACCATCGACCACATTTCGAATGGGCGATGGGGCCTGAATGTTGTCACGGGCTATTCGGAAAGCGAAATGCGCGCCTTCGGCTTCGACAAAATGATCGGGCACGACGAAGCCTATGAAATGGCTGACGAATTCGTCTGTTTGATGAAGCATCTATGGACCGAGGAGGAACGATTCGATTTTCATGGCAAGTACTACCAGGCCTATGGCGCCTTCCTGGCGCCAAAGCCTCGGCGAAAGCCGCGCCCGATTCTCATGAATGCCGGCGGGTCGGAAGCCGGCATTGATTTCGGTGTCCGGAATTGCGACTGGCTATTCACTTTGGCCGAGAATACCGACGGGTTCCGGAAGAAGGTCGATCACATTCATGAGAAAGCCGGCAAGTACGGTCGCGACGTGAGAGTGGCCACGATGTGCTGGGTTCTGCCGGAGGCCACCAACGCTATGGCCAAGGAAAAGTACGATTGGATCGCCTCGCAAATCGACGTTGGAGCGATTGAAAGTTTCCTCAAGTCGATGAAAACGACTTCGGTTCACGACACCGCAGCGAAGCCCGAAATGATGGAGAGGATCGCCCTCGGCATTACGGCGCCTCAGATCGTCGGCAGTTACGAAAGTTGCGCGGAGCAGTTGAGAGAGCTCAAAAATGCGGGCATCGAGAGCACGCTCCTCTGCTTCTTCGATCCGCAGGAAGGTCTTCATCAAATGCAGGATCACATCATGCCAATCTTGAAGAAGATGGGGCTGCGCAAGAGCTAAATCGACATAAGTAGCCCTGCTGAATCTGTTTGAATTCCGCAACCCTGGCGCCTTTTTGACGCCGGGGTAGCGGATGACGTGTGTCGTAGCAATGGTCGTCGGAAAATTCAAGCGGCGGGCGCTCGTCTTCGCAGGCTTTGGGATGGCCGCGCTCCGAGCTTGGAAAGCCGTCGCTGAATTTTGCATTCCTAACAGGAATGGCGGTCTTGATTTTGCTGGTCAATTGCGTCTGGGCGATGGACACCAGGGATGGCTCAACATCGTCCGAAATCAGAATGTGCATACGCGGCCGATCATCGGTCTTGAGCGATCGGCGTCCCAATCGCCCAATGAGTATCGGCGTTACTTTTTTCGTCGCCGCGACCCAGATTATCTATTGTGACTCTAATGTGCCGGTGTTAATGTAACGACGTTACCTATTTTATATGGGCGCCCATCTTGCAAGAAGCTCAGACATTCGACTACATCGTGGTAGGTGCCGGATCAGCTGGTTGCGTCACGGCATCTCGCCTGGCGGGCGAGTTCGGCGCGGATGTGTTGCTATTGGAAGGAGGATTTCCGGATAGCCACCCGCTCATTCACATGCCGGCCGGGTTTGTGAAGATGGTGTTCAATCCTGGCCGATTTCTGGTCAACCATGTATCGGAGCCACAACCGGCATTGAACGGACGCCGTGTCGGCGTCTTGCAGGCCAACGTCATCGGCGGCGGCAGCTCCGTCAACGCCATGACTTATACCAGAGGGACGCGGGCCGACTACGACAAGTGGGACGCCGCGATCGGCGGAGTGGGGTGGGGATGGGACGATCTCTTGCCTCACTTCATTCGACAGGAAGGTAACCAGAGGTTGGGCGCGCCATTCCATGGCGTCGATGGTCCGCTGAAGGTTTCCGATGCCCATCATCCCCCTACCAGGATTTCGCGGGCGTTTCTATTAACTCTCCAGGAAATGGGTATCCCTTTCACGCCGGACGTTAATAGCGGCGATGAGCGCGGCGCGACTTTCATCCAGTCGACGACTTATCTGGGCCGCCGCTGTAGCGCGGCTCAGGCGTTCATCGCTCCTCTCGAGGATAACCCGCGTTTAAAGATCAAATTCCGATCGCCTGCGCTTCGAATCCTCTTCGAGGGCGATCGCGCTGTCGGTGTCGAGTTCGCCGACCAAGGCAGAACCGTCACAAAGGCGTTCGCGCGGAATGAAGTCATTCTCGCCGCGGGCGCTTTCATTTCGCCAAAGCTCTTGATGCTGTCGGGGATTGGACCGGCGGCCG
Source organism: Paraburkholderia sp. GAS348 (assembly GCF_050434205.1). Taxonomy (NCBI): domain Bacteria; kingdom Pseudomonadati; phylum Pseudomonadota; class Betaproteobacteria; order Burkholderiales; family Burkholderiaceae; genus Paraburkholderia; species Paraburkholderia sp. GAS348. The sequence continues at coordinate 35,060 of NZ_JBNPVT010000017.1, read as the reverse complement.
ACCTCGCCCGATTGGGGATCGAGGTCAAAGTTGATCTGCCCGGCGTCGGCCAGAACATGCAGGACCACAACGACGCGAGCATCGCTGTGCAGACGACGGCCAATTTTGGTTTTTCGGGGGAAGACAGCGGCCGGCGAATGCTGGTGAACGGCCTCCAATATCAGCTCTTCCGGTCCGGCCCTGTTGCTTCGACCGGTTCAGAAGTTACGGCGTTTCTAAATCCGCTAGCCCCCGGCGGCGATCCCACCATACAACTCTATTGTGTCGGCACGCTTTATCCTCAGCCGGGCAAGAAGGAGCGGCAGTCGCCCGGCGCTACCCTGATTGCCAATCTCGTGGCGCCAAAATCACGGGGGTCGATGCGGCTCCGCTCCGCGGACCCCGCTGATCCGCCGGTCATCGATGCTGGATGGCTTACGCGAGTGGAGGATGTTCAGGAGCTTGTCGGTGGTGTCAAGTTTCTCCATGAACTCGTAAACACGCGCCCATTTTCCGACAAGGTTGCACGTGTCCTCTCACCAGTCGGCTCGATGAGTGATGAAGAGATCGCAAATTATGTAAGGCAGGTGACGGGCACGAACTGGCATCCCGTCGGCAGCTGCAGGATGGGCTTGGAGACGGACCCGATGGCTGTGGTCGATCCAGCGTTGCGGGTCCATGGGGTGGATGGCTTGCGCATATTCGATGGATCGATCATGCCCAACATCATCAGTGCCAACACGAACGCGCCAATCATGGCGATCGCGGATCGCGGCGTGTCGCTGATGATGGGAACAGTGTCATTGCGTGAGAAGTAGACGATAAACGACGACAAGGAGGAGTCATGTCTGCACCTGCCTACGAGCAACCGTACTTGCTCATAAACGGCGAAAGAGTTGGCCGCGATGGTCGCGACGGCTTGCCTGTGCGCAATCCGTCGACGGGCGAGGTTCTCGCGGAATTGCCGGTCGCCACGCCTTCGGATCTCGATCGGGCCATCGAACTGGCTGGTGGCGCATTCCGCACGTGGTCGGCAGTGCCTCCGGTGGAAAGAGGAAAGGTGCTCAAGCGCGCCGCGGAGCTGATGCGGGAGCGCATCGAATCGATCGCCACCGCCATAACCCTGGATGAAGGGAAGCCACTCTTCGAGGCCCGGTGGGAGGTGTCGTGGACTGCCGATGTCGTCGACTGGCAGGCTGAGGAAGCACGGCGCAGCTATGGTCGCGTCCTTCCGGTTTCAACCAAAGGGCGGGCGCTCGTCGTCAAGGAACCGGTGGGGCCGGTTGCCGCGTTCACGCCTTGGAATCTTCCCGCCTTTCTTCCGGCGCGGAAGATTGCCACCGCGTTGGCAGCCGGCTGCACATGCATCATAAAGCCCGCGGAGGAAACCCCCCTGGGCGCATTGAAGATCGCGGAATGCTTTCTCGACGCAGGCATTCCGCGAGCCGCTCTCGCGGTGGTGTTCGGCGAACCTTCGATGATCTCCACCCATTTGATCAACTCGCCGGTCATCCGGAAGATTTCCTTCACCGGGTCGACTAGAGTCGGCACGCATCTGGCCGAACTCTCGGCGAGGCACGTCAAGCGAATGACCATGGAACTCGGGGGGCATGCACCGACGGTCATCTTTGACGACGTCGATCTCGATAAGGTGGTTGCCGAGGCGGCGGCCTACAAGTTCATGAATGCGGGCCAGATATGCATCGCGCCGACGCGGTTCTATGTCCATGAGTCAGTGCATGACAAATTCGTCAAGAACATCTCGGAAGCCGCCAGATCATTAGTTGTCGGCGATGGCATGGATTCGGCGACGCAGATGGGGCCATTGGCTAATTCGCGGCGGATGGATGCCATGGAGCGATTGATCGACGACGCTACCCGGCAGGGCGCCGATCTGATCGTTGGCGGAAGCCGAACCGGGAATCACGGCTATTTTTGGCAGCCGACAGTTCTTGCGAACGTTCCGGAGTCGGCGGCCATCATGAATGAAGAGCCCTTCGGTCCCGTGATCGTCACCAGTCCCTTCGTGGATGAAGACGACGTGATCGCCCGCTCGAACCGCTTGGGGTATGGCCTCGCCGCATTCGCCTTTTCCGGTGCATCGGACAGAGCAAATCGCTTGGGTTCGGCGATCGAGGCGGGAATGGTCGGCGTCAACACCTTCGCCGCCACGATGCCGGAAGCTCCGTTTGGTGGCGTCAAGGACAGCGGCTATGGCCTCGAAGGCGGCACGGAGGGGATCGACGCCTACCTGACAACCAAGTTCATTCATCAGTTGTAAACGGGCTCAAGTTCGACATCCGGTGACGTGTCGATGACAGCGCCGGCGGGCTCCGCGGCAGTGTCGCAATAAGGTGTCGGGGGTGGAAATGGCGAATCGACCTGGTTGACGAACACGATTTGCTGGATGTCGAAGACGCCACGCACGACACTGCCGCCGGGCATCGCCCGGGTGCTGAAACGGCTGCACTATCCGTTGGACGTGATTCTGCCGTGCAACGTGGTCGAGCAGGATCATCGCGCCATCGAACGCATCATCAGGGCGATGTGGCTAAATAGACCAAAGAATTGAAGAAAAGAAACAAATGCTAAAATATCATTTAGAAATGCTTATGAAAAAGAAATTTGGCGCTGCATTGGCGTTGGCGTTGGCCGGAGGATCGGCTTTCGCACAAAGTAGCGTCACGCTGTACGGGATCGTGGACACCGGTGTGTCCTACTACAACAACTCTGCCCGTGGTGGGTCGTTCATTGGCGTGCCCACTCTTACAGGCGAAGTGCCATCTCGCTGGGGCATGAGGGGTACCGAGGACTTGGGCGGGGGCTATAAGGCTTTCTTCGTGTTGGAAAATGGCTTTCAGCCGGGCACGGGCACGTTGAACTATGGCGGGCGACTGTTTGGGCGCCAGGCGAACGTGGGTTTGAGCAGCGCGTTCGGATCGCTTACCTTGGGCCGACAGATGAATATGACCTTGTACGAACTGTCGAACGCTGACGTAATCGGACCGTCCATTCATTCGATGGCGGCTTTTGATCCCTATCTTGCGAATGCTCGAAGTGACAATGCGATCGGCTACATGGGTACCTTTCGCGGGTTCACCGTTGGGGGCACCTATAGCTTCGGACGCGACGCCGCCGGGCCTGTCGGCCCGTCGGCCACCAATTGTCCAGGCCAGATGCCGGGAAACTTTGTCGCGTGTCGGCAGTACACGGCCATGCTCGCATATGACTCGGACAGTTTCGGACTGGCTGCGTCCTATGACGTGATGCGCGGCGGTGCTGGAGCCCTCGCGCCGTTGAACAACTCGGGTTACACCGACACTCACAATATTGTCGACGGATATGTGCGTTTCGGCCCGGCAAAAGTAGGAGCGGGGTGGATCAGAAGAAATCTCGCGGCTGCCAGCCATTTGCAAGCCGATATCTTCTTTGCTGGTGGAACCTGCTACGTTACGCCGTCACTGTCCTTCGACCTGCAGGGCTCTCGCTATCTGCAACGGGTCGAAGGAGGAAAGGGCGGCGTAAGCTCAACGTTGATCATTGGCCGAGCTAACTACTTTCTGTCCAAGCGTACGACTGTCTATACATCCGTGGGGAACATGTTTAACAGCGCACTGGCTGCAAATACGGTCGCTGCGGGGGGAACGGTTGCCACCGGCTCAAATCAGGTTGGCGTCATGGCAGGTATTCAGCAAAAGTTCTGAGCAGGAACGTTTGCCTTCAGCCGAGCCGGACGGCAGTGAGGACATGCGACGTGGCTGGTTAGGCATATCGAAGGCGGACGGCTGCGCACGCCATAGAGCATTCCATTCAAAGGTAGAGCAGAAACACCATGGCTGAATCGCATAGCAATACCCGCTGGGAGCCGAAGTCGTCGCATCTGACCAGGTCCAATGCCCGACAATTGATGGCTCGTCTGGGGCTGACTCGCTACGAAGACCTGTACGCACTCTCCGTCAACGACCCCGAAACGTACTGGCGGGAGATCAACGAGTTTTGCGGCGTGGTCTGGTCGGTCCCCTACGATCATCTGGCAGACCTGTCGCTCGGTGTCGAGCATCCGCATTGGTTTCCAGGTGGGAGACTGAACTGGATCGACACGGTGCTGAAGTGGGCCGCCGACCCGCAGTTCCGTGACAAGCCTGCTCTCGTCGCCGAGCATGAGGACGGGGACATCGAGACAGTCACTTATGCCGAGCTATGCGAGCGAATCCGCGCCTTCGCGGCCGGACTCCAGCGTCTTGGTGTCGGGCGCGGCGAGCGCGTGGGTTTGCTGATCGAGGCGGGTGTCGAAGCCTATGTCAGCTATTTGTCCGTCATCTATCTGGGCGGGATCGTCGTCCCGCTCTTTTCCGGCTATGGGGTGGACGCCATCGTGGCGCGGCTGTCGGCCTCCGATGCGCGCGTGCTTATTTCGACCACAGGTTTCTCACGGCGGCGGAAGTTTGTCGATCTGGTGTCGCTGGTTCAGGAGGCCGCGCAACGCCTTCCCAATCTGCAAACGATCATCTGGAAGCCGCAGGACCGGCAGGGTGCCATTCCTGCTGGCGTTCACTGGTTCGAGGTGCCAGTCCCTCCGCCGCCGGCGATGCGCAGCGCAGAGACCGGCCCCGACGATCCGTTCCTGATCATCTACACCTCCGGCACGACCGGCGAGCCGAAGGGCGCCGTACACACTCACGGCAGCTTTCCGCTACGGATTTTGAGCGATGCGGCCATGCACCTCGACGTGAGCCATGATTCGGTTCTCTTCTGGCCGGCCGACGTGGGCTGGATCGTGGGCTCCATCGTGCCGGTGGCCGCCTTGATGCTGGGCGCTACCATGGTGACATACGACGGCGCGCCCGATTACCCCGACTGGTCGCGGCTGGGGGCGACGATCCAGCGCCACCGGGCAACCCATTATGGCGCCTCCCCTACGCTGATTCGCGGTCTCGCCAGCCACGAAGAAGAGGCGCTGCGCGCCGACACGTCTTCGCTGCAGATACTGATCACCGCCGGCGAGGCCATCGACCCGGAGCATTTCCTCTGGTTCCACCACGGCATGGGGCGCGGCGAGGCGCCGGTGATAAATTACACAGGGGGCACCGAGGTCAGCGGCGCTCTCCTCACCAGCGTAACGCTGCGCCCGATCATGCCCGCTTCCTTCAATACACCTGGCCTGGGCGTGCCGGTCGACATTATTGATGCCGCAACCGGGGATTCGCTCACCGGGGTGGTGGGCGAACTGGCCATCCGAGGGCCCTTCGTCGGCATGACGCAGTCGTTCTGGAACGACGACGAGCGCTATCTCGACGCGTACTGGCGCACACTGCCGGGCGTCTGGGTACATGGCGATCTGGCGCTACGCGACGCGGAGGGTTTCTATTACATCCGCGGCCGTTCCGACGACACGATCAAGGTCGCCGGCAAACGCCTGGGCCCGGCGGAAGTCGAAGAAGCTGTGCTGGAGCTCGATAGCATCACCGAGGTGGCTGCGGTCGGCCTGCACGACCCCATGAAAGGCCAGCGAATCACGATCTTCGCCGTGCCTCGTCATCCCGCCGAAGGCACGGCGGCCGCGGTGCTCGCGGACTCGATCAAGGAACAGGTCGGGCGTCGTCTCGGCAAGCCGTTTCGCCCCGACGAGGTCTATCTGGTCCGGGAGTTGCCCAAGACGCGCAGCGCCAAGGTCATGCGGCGTGTCATACGCAATCTGTATCAAGGGCAGGCGCTGGGCGACCTGTCCTCGCTGGAAAACCCGAGTGCCATCGATGAGTTGAAGCGCCTGCTGCCGACGGCAGCCCAGCACGTGTCCGGCTCTTTCACTAACACCAAGGAGTGACTCATGATGATGGCCTGCGTAGCATTTGGAAGATATAGCCAAGGAGAGCGCGACGAAAAGCACTTATGCCATTAAAGAAGCGTCCATAACACAGCTGACGGCGTCCGATGATTTCATCGAAACCGATGATGCGTCCAGACTGACCAGGATCCGGCATCGCAGCATGCAAAACGCTTCAGAATGTTCTGCCGCGTATCTTCACTGATTTCTAGCGCGCAAGTTTTTCAATTAATTGAATATGAGCCATACATGATCGATAAGGTGTTGACCGGATCCCCGGATGACGAAGTGAGAACGCCCTCTTTTTTCATTCCGTATAGTAATAAGGAAAGAGGCGTCATTCTCATGTTCTCGTTCTTGGGGACTGTATTCGACGGCGCGGACTTCTCCGTTTTCCTGTTCTTCATGGTTCCGATCGCGCGGCATCTGAACGTGTCGATTGTCGAAGTGTCGGTGATCCAGGCAATCAGTTATGTCATGGGCATTCTCGGCGGAATTCTTTTCGGCATGCTCGCAGACCGAAAGGGAAGACGTCTTGGTCTTGCAGCGACGGTCGCAACCTTTGGAGTCTTTACATTTTTGACGGCGTTCGCAAACAACTATTCAACCCTTCTTCTGTTTCGATCGATCGCGGGTATCGGAATCGGTGGAGAGGCTGGAATTGCATTCGCCTATGTGAACGAAGCATTTCCAGGGCGTCAGTCTCGGCGGGGATTGATCAGCAGCCTCGTGCAAACCATGTTTCTGGTAGGAATCTGGCTCACGGCGTGGGTGTACTCTGCGACGACCGCTGCTTACGGCAGTGACGCATGGCGTTGGGCTTTTGGTTATCTGGGGCTCGCGGCAGTGCTGTCCGCTGCAGTGCGGACCTTCATGCCGGAATCACGGATGTGGCTGGCTACAAGAAGCGACCGGAATCAGGAGAAGGAACAGGCTCCGCTAGTGACTATGTTCCGGAAGGGTCTTGCTTCGCGTGTTATTGGAGCGACCGTCATGTTGTCCTTCTGCTTTTACGGTTCCTACGCAGGCGTCACTTACGCGCCGGCCATGTGGCAGACGGTTTATCACCTGCCCGCGGCCGTAATCGGCAAACTGGGCATGCTTGGCAGCTTCGCAGCCGCCATCAGCTACGTTGTTGGAGGGGCGCTCTCGGACTGGAAAGGGCGACGTTGGGCATTCGTCGCCACAACCGGCGTCGGCCTGTTTGCCTATGTATTGTTCTTGCTGGGTGTCACCGGCGTGCTTGGTTCAAATTCAGTACCCGGTGCGGTGGCTTGGAGCGTACCAGTTGTCCTGGCTTACCTGGCGACACAATTTGGTTACGGAGCATTGGGAATTTGGGGCGTGTGGCTAAGCGAACTGTTTCCCACCCAGGTGAGAACTACAGCGCAGAACTTTGTTTATTACACGAGCAGAGCGATCGGGGGGGGGATCGCGCCGCTGGTCGGTCTGATGGCGAGTCAGAAATTGGGGCTTGGATTGGAGTATGCAGTCGCTTTGGGGATACTCGGCCCGCTTGTCGCGTTGGTGCTCTGGCGGGCTCTCCCTGAGACGCGTGGAGAGGCACTTAGCCGCTAAGCAGTGGTGCCCCGGCTGGATGCTCTTGTACACGCGACATTGCCACCGGGGTAACGCACCAGTCACGTCCAGCACTGCCTGTACCGCCTGTACTGCCTGTACTGCTATTCGCGTTTTCAGTTGCCTTTTGCCTGATGACGGCATGCGTATATGCCAGTAGCGCGATAGAAGGGAAAACCTAACCAGGTTATAGATCAGCACGGCGAGAGCACCGTCCAGGCGCGATGGCGCCGAGCTGTCACAGTCGTCCTCGCCAAACGCGCTGCTGCCATCTTTCGTTTGTCGGCACTGAAAAGCTCGACGACGCCGATCCCGAGCCATCCACGCGACGTGCTTGCGTGCGTAAGCGTTGCCCCACCATTGTAATTACCCACAATCTGCCGGGGCAAGTTCATAGCCAAGTTGGATATCGGTCAGGCGTCGCATGCCGCGCCACATGACAATATTGCCTGGAGGCGGATCGCCGGCACGCGCGAGATAAGCGCCACGTCTGGCCAGCTTCATCGCGCTACGCGACATCTGTTGCCCGGAAACGCGAACACTGATTTGTCCCTCCTGCCAAAGCGCGACCACTGCCAAGTCGAGATTTCGGACTTGGGGCGATGCGTACATAGCATCTGTCTACGTGATTTCCCGTAGCCGCCCGACTCGACGTTGACATCCCGAAGCTTCGCGCCTACATTAGGTAACGCTGTTACCGTAAACATGAATGGGCGTATGACACATGACACAGACCGTAACTACTCGCGCCCCAAGGCGCGTGCGAATCGCCGCCGACGTGGGTGGTACGTTTACCGACGTCACCACTTTCGATGTTCAAACCGGTGAATTGAGACTGGGAAAAGCGCTCTCAGTGAACGAGAAGATCGTTGACGGAATTAATGCCGGGGTTAAGAAGGCCGGCTCCAGCTTCGACGAAGCGTCTCTGTTCCTGCACGGTGCGACGGTTGCCATCAACACCATCCTTGAGCGGAGTGGTGCCAAGGCAGCGCTTGTTACAACAAGAGGCTTCCGCGATGTATACGAGATCGGTCGAATTAACCGTCCGGACGCCTACAATCTTTTTTTCAAGAAGCATGTGCCGCTGATTCCGCGTTCCGCTTCGTTCGAAATTGCGGAGCGTGTCGGAGCAGACGGAGAAGTTCTCGAGCCTCTCGATCGCGATTCTTTGGAACAAGTCGCCCGGGCGCTCGAGCGCGCTGGTGTCGATTCAATCGCGATCGCCTTCATCAACGCTTATCGAAATCCCGAACACGAAATTGCTGCGAAGGAGTTTTTTGCGCAACGCTTCCCAGGGATGTTCATCTCGGCTTCACATGAACTTTCCCGTGAATATCGCGAATTCGAACGCACCTCCACGGTTGCGGCGAACGCCTACGTTGGCCCTCGCGTACAGAAATACCTCGATGAGATTGATATCCAGCTCAGAAAGGAGGGTTTTGACGGACGGTTTCTGATTGTTCAGTCTACCGGTGGTCTCTTCGATCTCCCGCAAGCCCGGAAGGAATGTATTCGCATGCTGGAATCGGGACCTGCCGCCGGCGTGATTGGTGGGCGAGCGCTCTGCGAGCAGATTGGCATTGAGGATGCCGTCACCTTCGACATGGGGGGGACCACCGCGAAGTCCGGGGTCATCGTTGGCGGTGAAGCACTGGTTTCCAATCAGGTGATGATCGGGGGATATGCGCAGGGGCTGCCCGCACAGATTCCGATGATCGATATCCAGGAGGTCGGGACGGGGGGTGGGAGTATCGCCCGCCTGACGGCAACCAAGGCGCTGCGTGTCGGGCCGCAAAGCGCGGGTTCGAATCCCGGACCGGCGTGCTACGGGCTGGGTGGTGTCGAGCCGACGGTCACGGACGCAAACCTGGCGTTGGGTCGACTTTCGGCCGATCGTTTTCTTGGGGGCGACATGAAGCTCGACACGTCGCTTGCCAAGGCCGCATTGGATCGCTTTGTCGGCGAACCGCTCGGACTCTCTACCGAAATGGTGGCGGATGGAATCATCCGGATTGCTGCGACGTCGATGGCGAACGTTGTCAAGCGCGTGACTACGGAGCGCGGTCTGGACGTTCGTGATTTCCCGATGATTGCAATTGGCGGCGCCGGTCCGCTGCACGCTTCTCTCGTCGCGCGCGAGTTGAGGATCGCCAAGGTGATTATCCCGAATGCGCCGAGTCATTTTTCCGCATACGGCATGCTGGTTGCCGACCTTCGCCGCGATTTCGTTCAAACAATGTTCACGCGGCTTGCCGAACTCGATTTTTCGGCAGTCGTCGGATTGCACGAGGCGATGGAGCGACAGGGCGTGGCGGACATCGAGCAGGCCGCGGGCCAGACCATCGAGATGCTGTTCACGCGTAGCGCGGACATGCGATACGTGGGTCAGGAACATGCGGTTACGGTAGAGGTCCCGCTTGCGGCATACGAACATCAGGACATGGCGATGTTCAAGTCCTGTTTCGATGCGGAGCATTTGAAGCGCTACGGTTTTTCCTCGCCTGAACAGGATGCTGAAATCGTGAGCATCCGGTCTTCCGTTGCGGGATTGATGCCAAAACCGACCGTGCAAGCATGTGAGAGCCGCAATGGCGATGCGCTGCGTGAAAGCACATTCCAGGACGTGTATTTCGACGGTCACGGTTATGTCAATACTCCTGTCTACCAACGCGTATTACTTGCGCAGGGAGACAGAATCGAAGGTCCGGCCTTGATCGAAGAAGCGGCTACGACGACGGTTTTGTTCCCCGGTGATGTTGCGAACGTGGACGGTTGGGGAAATATTATTATCAACGTGGGGTTGTAATGAACCAATCTATTGAACTCGCTACTCCCGCGGTCGTGCGGGTTGACCCAATCATCTCCGAGATTGTCCGGAACGGCCTTGTGGCTGCGACCGAAGAGATGAAGACAATCTTGACCCGAACCGCCTATAACGTGATCATCTACGAGGCGCTCGACTTCACGACGGGATTGTTCGATGCACAGGGCAATACATTGTCGATCGGCCTCGGATTGCCCATGTTCATGCGGGGCATGAGTGTGACGGTCAAGGCAATGATGGCGCATTTCGGTGAAGCGGGAATACATGAAGGTGATGTCCTGCTGACCAACGACGCGTACATTACCGGCAGTCACCTGAACCACATCACTGTCGTTGTGCCGATTTTCTACAATTCGCGGATCGTTGCGTTTTCAGCCTGCATGGCACACTGGCAGGATATTGGTGGTACGCCTGCCGGCATGTCCCTGGACATTTACTCCGAAGGGCTTCAATTACCGTTCCTCAAGCTTTATCGACGGGGTGAACGTAATAACGATCTGGTGGACATCATTGCGATCAATGTCCGCAACCCCGAGCTCGCACTCGGTGACCTGCGTGCTCAGGTAGGCGCGGCCAAGGCCGGCGAGAAGCGCATGCAGGAAATGATCGAGAAATACGGGAGCGAGTCTGTTCTTGGCGCATTGCAGTCGATTTTTGACCAGAGTGACGCTGCCGCTCGAACAGAGGTGAGCAAGCTTTCCGACGGCATCTATGAAGCGGAATCTTTCCTTGACGATGACGGCGTGTCTGTCGGTGAGCGCATCCGCATCAAAATCCGCGTGATCGTCAAAGGGGACAAGATCACGGTCGACTTCACGGAAGTGAGCCCGCAAGTAAAGGGGTATTTCAATTCCGGCCCATCGACCGGGCTGGCTGCTGCACAAGTTGCATTCAAATGCCTGTTCGCCGGCACCGAGCTGCCGATCAACGACGGCTGCTTCCGTGCGCTCGATGTCGTGCTTCCGCCGGGCACCATCGTATCGGCGAACAAACCCGCGCCGATGAAATGGTGGATGACATTTCCGATGACCGTGGTCGACACCATTTTCAGGGCGCTCGCTCCGGCATGTCCGGAAAGCGTGATAGCCGGTCACCACGCTGATTTGGCCATGCGGTATCTTTATGGCATCAATGATCGAACCGGACTCCCTGAAGTCTTTTACGTGGGTCTCCAGGGCGGAGGATGGGGAGCCAAACACAACGAAGACGGCATGTCTGCGACCGTGGCAATCAATGACGGCGATACTCACAACAGCCCCGTCGAGCAGCTTGAGGCAAAACACCCGATCGTCGTCGAGCGGTACGAATTGCGAGCGGATTCGGGCGGCGCCGGGCGGCAGCGTGGCGGCCTCGGCACGGAGCTGAGTGTTCTGATGAAGCAGGACGTTCTGTTCACGACGGCAATCGAACGCGTAGAGTGTCGACCGTGGGGGCTCTTTGGCGGACTCAGTGCACTTGGCAATGAAGTTTCAGTGACCCGGACTGGCGCGGACGAGGTACGTTATCCAACTGGCAAGTTATCCTCTCAGAGCCTTCTCAAAGGGGAGTCAATCAACGTTCGCACGGGGGGGGGAGGCGGCTTTGGCCCTCCTCTCGAACGTGACGTGCTCGATGTGGAACGGGACGTGCGCGAAGGCTACGTGACGCTACGCGCCGCCCGCGATAAGTATGGCGTCGTCATTGATCCGCTTACCGGGATGGTGGACGAGAACAGAACTGCGGCGCACCGGCAGCATCTGCAGGACGCTCAGTTGCCAAAGGACAAGCCGTTCGCGTCCGATGATCTGTCCGAAGACCAGCGCACGTTGCAAAAACAGCTGCTTGATCAGGCGGTTGAGGTTGAGCGCTCGCTGCAATCGGCAGGTGTCCCGTGGACCTGGACGCGCTGTTGTTAACATAAGCGTTCGACGTGCGCTGCGCCTGCGGTGCAGCGCCACCGCATTGCACGATTCGGATGTCTTGTGTGCGGAGGTCATGGGACGACACCGAAAGGGGCGCCCCATGACCGAAGCAACAAGCATGAAGAAGAACGATCCGGACACGCGAAGCCTGGGTCTTTGGGACGGCCTCAGCATGCGAGATTCCTGACATCTCGACGGAATTCGAAATTTCAGCGCGCGCCGCTATATGCGACGGCGCCCTGATATAAGGATTTTTGCGAGCGGATCAGCTCAAAGAGGTCAAGTGTTGGCGCGTGTCGGCCAAACTTCGGCGAGATGCTCAGCCGTGGAAATCACATCAGGAGCGCATGCAATGAAGCGCTCTCGATCCATGCGCGGCGTTGGCGCGGCCATACTGACTACCCCGACACACTCGATTTCTCCGCTGGCATTTCTGGCCATGATGGGCGCCGCAAGCGTCGCGACTCCGAGTTCCCGCTCCTCGTAGCTGATGGCGAAGCCTTGCGCCCGGCACGTCTTGAGATCATCGAGAAATTGGTCCCGCGAAGTGATCGTGTATGGCGTATACGCGACAAACGGCGACGGACCAATGATCTCGCGGACACGCGCCTCCGGCAGAGTCGCGAGCCAGGCTTTTGCGGTGGCGTGTGCGTGATAGCTCAGTTCGTGGCTGTAGACTGAATCGATCATCAAGCCCCATTGCTTGCCGGTCTCTGAGTGGACCCAGATTGGAATGCCGTCTTCGATGACGGCCAGCCTGGTGTGCTCACCCGTTTTCTCCGCAAGCGTGTGCAAGATCGGAAAACATTCGCTCAGAAATCTTCCTGTGGCTAGCTTTCGGAGTCCAAGGTTGCTGATCTTGTAGGTCAGCTTGTACGCCAGGGTTTCGCGATCCTGCCGCAAGTACCGCAGCGCTAACAGGCTGGTGACGATGCGAAATGCGAGATTCTTGTTGACGTCAAGATGGCGCGCGATTTCGGTGACGGACATGCCAACCTCGGAATCTGCCAGTAGCTCGATTATCCGCATCGTGCGCGCTACGGTAATCAGCGCATCGGGTCCCGCAGCCGTGTCGGAGGAGGAGCCGTCATTGCCCTCGTCAATCACAGTTTTGACCGATTGTGCCGCCGATTTGTTGCGACGGGGTTTGGCGGGTTCGATTGCTTCAGAAGCGTTCTTTTTCAAGTGTTCCCCGATTCAGAAAGGTTGAAAGGCCAAGCTTCGATAGTATTGTAAACGCTCGATTTTTGGCACTACGCCCAAATTATTGCGAGTCGCTCGGGCCCTTTCGAATGGTATCGCGTCAGGAACGGCTTCCTGATGGCGTTTCGGGCTCCTCGGGCCGGCTCCCAAGCTCGTCGTCGTCCGCAGATGGCGGCCGCCATCCGAGCCTGTGTAAAAATGCGTTGATCGCCTGAACTGGATTGACTCGTTCAGCCCGTCTTCTACCATCCGACGGTGCTGCTGAATATCTACATTGGTGCGCAAATTCGGACAGCCGGATAAGTGGGTCGGCCGGGGCTTGAGTCAGCGACAATGCTGACAAAGGAACCGGAAAGATGACGAAGAGAACTAGACGGACACACTCAGCGGCGTTCAAAGCGAAGGTGGCACTGGCAGCGCTCAAAGGCGAGCGGACGCAGGCCGAACTTGCGCAGCAGTTCGATGTGCATCCGAACCAGATCACGGAATGGAGACGGCAGTTGTAGAAACGCGCCGCGAACGTGCGCGAAGAACAACAGTACAAGCAGACGCAGCGCGGTCGCCCTGGACCCGAGACGGCCTACCGCAAGATCATCAAGCGTCTTCTCCTTCAGGTTTCGCGCGCGATTTTAGATAGACTTCGCGGAAGCGTGGCTTGCGCTTCTCCAGGAATGCATGTACGCCTTCCTGCGACTCCTCAGTCCCGTAGTAGAGTGCGAGCGCCTGCATGCCAAGTCCGCCGATCCCCTTGATCGAATCCGTGTCCGCATTAAACGAGCGTTTTGCAATAGACAGCGCCGTCGGGCTCATTGCGAGGATTTCCTCGCACCACTTATCGACTTCGGCGTCCAAGTGATCATGTGGCACGACAGCATTGACTAAGCCCATGTTTAGCGCCTCAATTGCCGAATACCGGCGGCACAAGAACCAAATCTCGCGAGCTCGCTTTTCGCCGACCGCTCGGGCCAACAACGCGGTTCCGAACCCCGGATCGACAGAACCCACCTTCGGTCCTACCTGACCTAATTGTGCTGACTCCGACGCAATCGCAAGATCACAGCAAGTCACCAGGACATTGCCTCCGCCAATGGCATATCCATTGACGCGGGCAATCACAGGCTTCGGACACTCTCGAATCGCGCTTTGCAGCTCTTCAACGGGGAGCCCGATCAGACCGCGACCGTCGTATCCGCCATCGTGCGCAGACTGATCGCCACCGGTACAAAAAGCCTTGTCTCCTGTGCCAGTCAGAACCACCACGCCCACAGTTTTGTCCCACGATGCAGAGCTGAACGCATGAATGAGCTCTTCGCAGGTTTGTCCTCGAAACGCGTTATATTTTTTTGGACGGTTGATGGTAATACGGGCAACGCCCCCTTGCACTTCATACAGGATATCAGTGTATTCGCTCATCGTGTCCTATGCCTGATCAATCGCCCTTATCTCTCGACTTGGGGCGCAATGCCCGAAATGAAAAATTAGGAATGCCCGTGTCGCGAGAATGGCAGCTCGGAAAAATTAAAAAAATGTAGTTTCCCGACCCGCCAAACGCTATATATTTTGTGGGTCCCGAAATTCATTATCCATTTTTTACCAGGCAGCGAAATAGAAAGCGCGCACGGCCACTGTGCATTTAAGCACGCAAAGGTACCTGCCGGTGCGCCCGATAGGATTACTCATGCGCGAACGGGTGAGACGGGATTCTTGCATTTTCCCCTTGTTAGGACGTATCGAGCGAAGCCGGATGCGCGCCACCCCCTCCCGAAGTCATGGCGGTAGTGGCGGGTGAATAGCAACGAGGTCCTGCTAACGGAGCGTCTAACAATTACTGTGCAGATTCGCACACCAAACATGCGTCGATTGCCGTTGCATCGAATGCTCCCCAAGTACAGAATTTTGAAAAAAGGTCGGATGAAAGTGCTTTATACGATTGGGGTCAGCTTACACACTACTGAACCACATCTTTGATCCGGTGAGTGGAAATCCCGCTTTTATTGCCGCGGAGTTCCATTTTTTTAAACCAAAGGACTTGGCATGGGAAAATTATATAGCTCTGCGGATGAGGCGCTAGCTGACATCGTTATGGACGGCCAGACGGTTGCTATTGGGGGATTCGGGGTATGCGGCATTCCTGAAAAGTTAATTTTGGCACTACGCGATAGCGGTAAGACTGGACTAACTTGCATAAGTAATAATGCCGGGATCGATGATTTTGGTTTGGGCATTCTTCTAAAAACTCGCCAGATCAGGCGGATGATTTCTTCTTATGTCGGGGAGAATAAGGAGTTCGAGCGGCAGTATCTGGCTGGAGAGCTCGAACTGGAGTTCACTCCGCAGGGCAGTCTTGCCGAGCGATTGAGAGCGGCTGGTGCGGGAATTCCTGCGTTCTTCACCCGTACTGGCGTGGGAACAGTAATCGCCGAGGGTAAAGAAGCGCGTGACTTTGATGGGAAACGCTACATCATGGAAACCGCATTGCACGCTGACGTTTCTTTGGTAAAGGCGCACATGGCAGATCGCTCCGGAAACCTGGTGTTCTCGCGAACCGCCCGAAATTTCAATCCCGACGTTGCGATGGCTGGAAAAATCACCGTCGCTGAAGTTGAGAAAATTGTCGAAATCGGGCAGATCGATCCTGACGATGTTCATCTGCCGGGCATATTCGTTGACCGGATTGTCGTCAACAGCGACCCGCAAAAGCCCGTTGAACGACGAAGCTTCCGCACACGTAGCAATTGAGAGGCTAACAATGGCTTGGACCCATGAAGAGATGGCTGCGCGCGCTGCCGCAGAGCTTCACGACGGAGATTACGTAAATCTCGGAATCGGACTTCCGACAAAGGTGGTTGACCATGTCCCCGAGGGAATGCAGGTGTGGCTTCAATCGGAGAATGGCCTTATTGGAATCGGACCTCCGCCCTACGAGGATGAGATTGACCCCGATCTGATCGACGCTGCGAAACAAACGATTACAACGGTTCCCGGTGCTTCAATCTGCTCGTCCTCAATGTCGTTCGCGATGATCAGGGGTGGCCATATGGACCAGTCGATACTTGGGGCCATGCAGGTAAGTGAGGGCGGAGACCTTGCGAACTGGATGATCCCCGGCAAATTGGTCAAGGGCATGGGCGGCGCGATGGACCTTGTCGGGGGCGCGCGGCGCGTAGTCGTTCTGATGGAACACAATACGCGCGCAGGCGATCCGAAGATTCTCCGTCGCT
Organism: Paraburkholderia sp. GAS348; assembly: GCF_050434205.1. Taxonomy (NCBI): domain Bacteria; kingdom Pseudomonadati; phylum Pseudomonadota; class Betaproteobacteria; order Burkholderiales; family Burkholderiaceae; genus Paraburkholderia; species Paraburkholderia sp. GAS348. Next base: position 18,530 of record NZ_JBNPVT010000017.1, on the reverse strand, counting down.
GCTCCCTTCCGCTGACAGGGGCAAATGTAGTAAACCGGATCATTACGGATCTCGCGGTAATCGATGTGACTGACCACGGACTCGTAGTCAAGGAACTAGCCCCCGGCATTTCGCGGGAAGCGTTGCAGAGGCGTACTGAACCGACCCTGTCGTTCGCCATCCTTTAGTTTTCTGGTTTCACACCGTAGTTTGAAGTGCGCCGCAGCAAGAACCCATTTTCAATGGGAGGCGCACTCATTTGTCCCTGATCGAGCTGATGACCTCGGCCTACAGGCCTGGGATGAAGCTGCACGCGTTCACCATTGATGCGCAGGTTTAACTGCCTGGCTAGCAGGCCTTCGTACGGCTTGATCGCTGTGCTATTGACCAGATGATGTACGGCAAAACCGGCGGCCATCAGTCCGTCGACGAGCTGCAAGAATGGCCGGATGTAGAGTTGCATCCTATCCTGTCGCTCAATCATGTTAAAAAGGTGGCTTCCGCCCTTTGGGGACGGCTAGCCACCTAACTCTTACGGCCAAATCCTAACTAATCTGGCTGTCGGCCGCTTGATCGGCTGGTGTCCATCAGAATAGGTGATAGATGCCAATACGGGTAGCGATCTGATGGTTGTTGCTCGACGCATCACCCGTAAGGCCGTTAAAGATGGCTGCGTTTGTCGCCGCTCCTCCAGCCCTTTGCCAGATAGCTATCGCATAGATTGACGTGCGCTTCGACAGGGAATATCCCGTCGTCACGCCGACCTGGTGGTAGACGGGCACCGCCTGGTTATAGCCGATATGGCCGTGCGTGTAGTTGTACGCAATACCGGCATACCACGCCGCGTTAATGTTGTACTTTGCCCAGGCTTCATAATTCTCGAATTTGACAGTGCTGGTAGTGCCGTTTGCATCATCAAATTTTGTATTCGTATAGTCGACACCGATCGTCGCCGATCCTACGGTGTAGTTGACACCTGCGCCGAACACCTGCTCATTGCCTGGGTGTCCGACATAGCTGAAAGGTCCGCCTGCTCCGATTGCTGCGCCGGTCGTATTTGGTACGTAGTCGCCATCCGACAACAAAATCGCTGGATCCTTCGCGTACAGATATGCCCCAGCGACATTGAGTCCCCCGACCGAGTACGTTGCACCGACACTCCACAGGCCTGTTGTCCCACGGCCTGGCGCATTCGTATTAGTAAACGAATAAAGCCCTCCAAATTTCAGACCGTTGAGATTCGGACTCGTATACTTGACGGCGTTGTCCACTCGAAACGAATTAACGGTATTATCAATGTCACCGCCGTGCACGTTTGCACCGCCGAAATTGCCTAGTCCGGTCATTGGCTGAAGGTAGTCCACAATGGAATCGTATTGACGACCCAACGTGACGGTGCCGAACCGGTTGTCTGAAATGCCGACGTACGATTGCCGGCCAAAGAGACGACCCCCTTGAAGCATTTTGCCATTTTCAGTGCTGAAGCCGGATTCGATCTTAAAAACGGCACTTAGGCCGCCACCCAGATCTTCAGAGCCACTAAGCCCCCATCGGCTACCATAGACGCCATCGTAAGTGCCGTCCTGCATATGCCAGATTGAGTGCCCGCCACTATTGTTCGTGTAATCGATACCCTCGTCAATAATGCCGTACAGCGTTACGGACGATTCAGCAAAAGCGCTTGATGCGATCAATGCAGAAATAACGCCAACAAGAAGTGCATTTGTCGGCAAATCTCGGCGAAGAGAGTGACTCATGGTGTGACGCTCCTCCAGTTGTATTTAGATATTTTCGATTAAAATTCCCCAAGCTTATTGCTTACTGCGTGCCCAGACTGCTAGATTTATAGATATTTATTATTCGAAATTTCATTATCCATGTTTTACTGCGCAGCGAAATAGAAAGCACGCACAGCGGCTGTGCTTTTATGCACAGAGAGGCACCAGCCAGCGGGCTCGATGGGGTTCCTGCGACCGACCCGGGCGAACCGAAGTCCTGCACGCGCTTCTGTCCTGGTCGCATCGAACGAAGCCACCTTGTGACATTCCCGAATTCTCAGCTCGACTCCATACAGCTACCCGCAATTTCGTGCAAAATTGCACAATGGATGTGCGCGGTTGCTATTTTCGGGTGACCAGGAAAATGAACAATCAGACTCCAGAACTGAAAATAGCATGTCGCCCTGCATGATGATCTCGATGAATCATGGCGAAAAATATATTAACTAATATTCGTCGGGTTCTGATTGCCATTCCTATAAAGGCGGCACGAGAAAATTGATCTTCTGTATTTTTAAATCTGATTGAAGATTTTACTGGCGAGTATTGGCAGCCAGCCTTCTCGTAATGGCTACTTCGATGCATCGCTCGTGAATGGCACTGAGAAGGCCGTCATGTCGCCAGGATCATGAAACTCATCACCCAGGCTTCTTACCGGGCGAATTCGGTCATCGTCCTGCAGGAGACGAATTGCACGTCGTGCTGGCGAGGACACGGGTATCGGCTCATTTGGCGATGACAAGGAGAGTCGAAGTCGCGGAGGCGTAAAGCTTCCCGGCGTCATCCTTCAATGTCGCCTCGACGAACGCTGCGCGACGGCCAATGCTCAAAACGCGGCCTTCCGCGCGAAGCTTACCGGTTTCGTGTGTAATGGCTTTGTGGTACGCCACTTTAAGTTCCAAAGTCGTATAGCCCTGCTTTGCCGAAAGTCGGGAGTGCGCTGCGCAGCCACATGCGGAATCGAGAAGGGTAGCTGCGTATCCTCCGTGTACGGTGCCGATGGGGTTGTAGGCGCGCAATGACGGCACGCCCTCGAAAGCGGCGAATCCTTCCCCAACCTCGACAAGACTGAACTCGAGGGTTTCGCCAATGGGCGGGCGACCTCCCATTTCTATAAGCTTGCGAAGCTGTTCAAGCCCAGTCAGGCCGGACGGTAGTTGCTCTACGAGGTTCATTCGACAGACTCCAGACAAAAGCGCTATTTTAGTGCCCCTCGCGAGCGCAACAGGATCTCGTCCGACTGTTTTGGGCCGGGCTCGGCCCGAGCGAGCATTTGTCCGGAGAGTCCGTTTGCGATTCCAGCGATGTAATGACGCTCCGGGTCACGGTGGGTGTCGGGCCCCAGCGGTAACTGCCGACACGGACCAGTTCCCTTTCGGAGCGGCAGAGGCTAACGTACCGTCGGTGTCGGGATTCAAGGCATCCGTTGCAGCGTCAGCGGATGGACGACGGATGACGTGCAAGCGCGGTCACCTTCATCGTCATATACGGAAACAACGGCAGACCCGAGAGAATGGTGTGCAGTTCGTCGTGCGAGTCGACGTCGAAGATGCTGTAGTTCGCGTACTCACCGACCACCCGATGCAGTTGCTGCCACTTACCTTGCCGTTGAAGCTCCTGAGCGTATTCCTTCTCGCGAGCCTTGATTTCATCGGCTTGAGCAGCCGGCATGTCGTGTGGCAGGTGTACGTCCATTCTTACGAGATAAAGCATGGTTCTCTTCCAAAAAATGTGATGCTCCTGCCGGTTCCGTGGCAGGAGAGAGTCGAAGTGACTGGTTCTGCGTTGAGCGTGTGTGCTCAGATGTTTTTGTCGCGACGGTAGAAGGCGAGCTTTTCCTCATCGATATGGAGGCCCAGGCCAGGTCCTTCTGGCATATGAAGGTCGAAGTCCCGATATTGGGGGCGCGCAGTGACGATGTCGTCTTTCAACAGGAGAGGTCCGAACAACTCCGTACCCCAGGCAAGTTGCGGAAGGGCACTAAATCCGTGCGCCGATGCAATCGACCCAATACTACCCTCAAGCATCGTGCCGCCATAGAGGGAGACACCGGCTGCATCCGCGATGGCGGCTGTACGCATCATTCCGTAGATTCCACCGGACTTCGCAATCTTCAGTGCAAACACGTCCGCACAGGCGCCGCGCACAAGTTCAAGCGCATCCTCCGGGCCAGTCACCGCTTCGTCGGCCATGATGGGTACGATGAAACGCGATGCAAGTCTGGCGAGTGCTCCGCGCTGCTCTCGCGGAGTGGGTTGCTCGATGAGGTCGATGCCAGCAGCTTCGAGCGCCTCGATTCCGAGCGCTGCGTCAACTTCGTTCCAGGCCTGATTCACGTCGACCGTGACTTTGGCGCGGTCGCCGAGCGCGGCTTTGATCTTCGATACGTGCGCTACGTCATCACGAACGCTACGGCGGCCAATCTTCAGCTTGAATGTATTGTGACGACGTTCGGCCAGCAGCGTTTCTGCCTCATCGATGTCTCGTTGTGTATCACCGCTCGCGAGTGTCCAAAGGACCGGAAGCGTCTTGCGGACAGCACCGCCAAGAAGGGTCGAGACCGGGACACCCAGGCGCTTGCCTTGCGCGTCCAGCAACGCTGTCTCGATTGCGCATTTTGCAAACCGGTTTCCACGCGCGACCTTGTTCAGCTTGAGCATTGCGTCGTTGATGTTGGTCGCGTCTTGCCCGGCAAGTGCGGGTGCAAGGTAAGTGTCGATGGTCAGCTTGATGCCTTCGGGACTCTCGTCGCCGTACGACAGACCGCCAATCGTAGTGGCTTCGCCAATACCCTCGATGCCATCGCTTGAGCGCAGACGGACGATGACCAGGGTTTGCTGCTGCATCGTCGCCATCGCTAGCTGATGCGCGCGAATAGTTGGGAGGTCAACCAGAATCGCTTCGACGGAGGTGATTTGGGCGTTCATACCTGGAATGTTGGAGTTGAGGGGTTGCTGAAGTATTGCGCGCCCAACAATCGGCTGTCCAACACCATTGACGTCTAGTGTCATACCCACGAGGTATGCCGGAAATTACCGCCCCCGGTCGGCAGCGGGCGTATGGGGTATCCGTTCCTCCTCGTACAGCCGATAGATGAGTTCGAGCATTTCCCGAATGTCCCGCGACTCGTCGAGCATGCGCGTGCTCATGATGATTGGGGAAACCAGCGTGGGGTCGTCCAGCTCTTTGTAGCTCACATCATCTCGCTTCAGGCCGTACACGCTGCTCGGTACGACAGAAATTCCTTCCCCCGCTGCTACGAGACCTAGCGCAATCTGCAACTCTCGAACTTCATATATCCGGCGCGGCTTGAGACCACGGTCTTCGAATGCCGACAGCACCTGGTCTGCATAACTGGGCCGCGGCGCCTTAGGGAAAATAATCAGGGTCTCGTTGACCAGGTCGCCAAGAGCGAGGACAGGCTTGGCGAGTGCGAGGGGATGGCCCTCCGGGTAGGCAACAATCATCTTCTCTTCGCGAAGGATCACCCGGCGGATGTTCGCATCCTCATGACGAATACGGCCGAACCCGACATCAATCACACCGTCCTTCAGCGCTCTAATCTGGTCCATCGTCGACATCTCGTGGAGGCTGAGTTCGACCGTGGCGTTCTCGTCGCGGAAGCGACGGATGATTTTTGGCAGCATTCCGTACAACGTCGAACCCACGAAACCGACAGAGAGGCTGCGCTCGATGTTGCCCACGCGCCGCGTCATTGATTCGAGTTCGGACGTCTGAGCCAGCAATTGGACGGCATGAGCATAGAAAAACTTACCCGTCTCTGTTAGCTTCAACGGGCGCGAGTCGCGCTGGAATAGCTGCACCTCAAGAATCTCTTCAAGTTGCTGTATCTGACGGCTCAAAGGCGGTTGGGCCATGTTCAGCCGCTGTGCCGCGCGCGTGAAATTGCGTTCCTCGGCTACGGCGACGAAATAGCGAAGATGCCGCAGTTCCATTTCAATACCCCATGGATATAGATCGATACTAAATCAGTGTTGGACGAGGTCTTCCGGTGTCCATTATTCTGCATTCACACTCTGTTTTAGCACCCATTATACCTCTCAGGCATATTCAAGCGGGTGCAAAACCAAGGGTTTACCCGATCAGAAAGTAGAGATTCAGGAGCAGACATGAACGTCAAAGTGTTCGATACGATGGAAGTGCAGGACCTGCTGAAGGCCGCTGCTAACGTTGGTGGCCAGGACGGCAGTGCTCGCGCCAAACAGATTGTCCATCGCCTGCTGAGCGATTTGTTCAGGGCCATCGACGACCTTGACATGACGCCTGACGAAATCTGGGCGGGCGTTCACTTTTTCAACAAGCTTGGCCTGGACGGTGAAGCGGCGTTGCTTGCCGCTGGTCTGGGCCTGGAGAAGTATCTCGACATTCGCATGGATGCCGAGGACAAGGCGGCTGAAATCACCGGCGGCACGCCGCGTACCATCGAAGGTCCGCTGTATGTCGCCGGTGCGCCCGTGCGCGATGGCATGTCGAAGATTGATCTCAATCCGGACGAGGATGCCGGCCCGCTGGTCATCCGCGGCACGGTAACCGGTCCAGACGGCAAGCCCGTCGCAGGGGCGGTGGTCGAATGCTGGCATGCCAACTCGAAAGGCTTCTATTCGCACTTCGACCCGACCGGCGCGCAGAGCGAGTTCAACCTGCGCGGCGCGGTCAGCACCGGTCCCGACGGCAAATACGAGTTCCGCACGCTCATGCCGGTCGGTTATGGCTGCCCGCCGCATGGCGCGACCCAACAACTGTTGGACATGCTCGCCCGCCATGGCAACCGCCCCGCGCATGTGCACTTCTTCGTCACCACCGACAAGTACCGCAAGCTGACGACGCAAATCAACATTGAGGGCGACCCGTTGATTTGGGACGACTTTGCCTACGCCACCCGCGAGGATTTGATTCCCCATGTGGTTGAAAAGACGGGCGGCGCCGCGCTGGGCATGAAAGCCGATACGTATAAGGAAATCGAGTTCAACATCGAGTTGACTCCGCTGGTTCAGGGCAAGGATAACCAGGTCGTCCATCGTCTGCGTGCGTCTGTTACCGCCTAACCGCTGAACGCGGCTGCTAGTCGTACTACTGCTGCCGCTCAATTCTTCGCAAGAATCTTTCGACACCGATGCGTGTGCTCCATCACCTGAAGCACGCGTAAGGAGAGCACACATGTCTGCAATTATCGACAAAGCCTCGCAGCTGGATGAACTGCTGCATACGGCCGTTCAGGACGACAAGCAAAACGGTGTATTCCGTTGCCGCCGCGACATCTTCACGAACACTGACTTGTTCGAGCTCGAGATGAAGCACATTTTCGAGAGCAACTGGGTATATCTGGCGCATGAAAGCCAGATTCCCAACAACAACGACTACTACACGACCTGGATTGGCCGCCAGCCTGTAGTGGTAACTCGCGACAAAAGCGGCGAACTGCACGCGGTCATCAATGCCTGCGCGCATAAGGGCGCGATGCTGTGCCGTAAAAAGCATGGCAACAAAGGCACCTTCACGTGTCCTTTCCACGGCTGGAGCTTCGCCAACACCGGCAAGCTGCTGAAAGTGAAAGATGTGAAGACCACCGAATACCCGGTGCAATTCAATACCAACGGCTCGCATGACCTGAAAAAAGTCGCGCGCTTCCAGAGCTATCGCGGCTTCCTGTTCGGCAGCCTCAACGCGGACGCGATCCCGCTGGAGGACTACCTCGGCGAGACCAGGGTCATCATCGACCAGATCGTTGACCAGGCCCCGGACGGGCTGGAAGTGTTGCGCGGCAATTCATCGTACGTCTACGACGGTAACTGGAAGATGCAGATGGAGAACGGCTGCGACGGCTACCACGTCAGCACCGTGCACTGGAACTACGCCGCGACGATGGACCGGCGCAAGGTCGAGGGCACCAAGGCCGTGGATGCGAACAGCTGGAGCAAGTCGGTCGCCGGAGTGTACGGGTTCGACCATGGCCACATCCTGCTGTGGACCAAGACGATGAACCCGGAAGTGCGGCCGGTCTATCAGTACCGCGACGAAATTAAGGAACGTGTGGGCGAAGCGAAGGCGGATTTCATCGTCAACCAGACCCGGAACCTTTGCCTGTATCCCAACGTGTTCCTGATGGACCAGTTCAGCACGCAGATTCGCGTGGTGCGGCCTATCAGCGTAGGCAAGACCGAAGTCAGCATCTTCTGCTTCGCTCCCAAGGGTGAAAGCGCAGCCGACCGGGCTACCCGCATCCGCCAATACGAGGATTTCTTCAACGTCACGGGCATGGGCACTGCGGATGACCTTGAAGAATTCCGTGCCTGCCAGGCGGGCTATGCCGGCACCACTGCATTGTGGAACGACCTGTCGCGCGGTGCGCCGCTGTGGGTCGAAGGGGCCGACGCGAATGCAAAAAATATGGGTCTGAAGCCACTCATTTCAGGCGAGCGCAGCGAAGACGAGGGCTTGTTTGTGTGTCAGCACGAGTACTGGGTCGACGTAATGCGCGATGCACTGAAGAAAGAACAAGGGGAGGCACTGGCATGAGCTTCGATTACCAGAAAATCTGTGCTGCGCTGTACCGCGAAGCGCGCCTGCTCGATGACCGGCAGTGGGACGACTGGCTTGCGTGCTATGCCGAGGACGTCACGTACTGGATGCCCGCGTGGGATGACGACGACCGGCTCACCGACGACCACGAAAGCCAGATTTCGCTAATGTACTACCCGGACCGTGGCGGCCTTGAAGACCGGGTGTTCCGCATCAAGACAGAGCGCAGTAGTGCTTCGATGCCTGAACCACGCACCAGTCATAACGTTACGAACGTGGAAGTGCTGGCCGAGCGTGAGAGCGAGGTGGACGTGCGCTACAACTTCAACACGCTCAGCCACCGCTACAAAACCACTGACCAGTTTTTCGGCACGATGTTTGTCACTCTGCGCAAAGTCAATGATGAACTATTGATTTCCTACAAGCGCATTGTGTTGAAGGACGACTACATCCGCCAGGTGCTCGACGTTTACCACGTCTGACGTCGAGCGTCAGCGGAAATCAGAAGTACAGGAGGCAAGATGTCCAGCTACAACATTGCACTGAATTTCGAAGACGGCGTGACCCGCTTCGTTACATGCAAGGCGGGCGAGAAGGTGCTTGATGCCGCCTTTCGCGCCAAGATTAACCTGCCGATGGATTGCTCCGACGGCGTGTGCGGTACCTGCAAGTGCCGCGCCGAGAGCGGAAGCTACGACCTTGGCGACGATTACATCGAAGACGCGCTGACCGAGGATGAGAAGGAGAGCGGCCTCGTCCTGACCTGCCAGATGGTGCCAGAAAGTGACTGTGTCATTGCGGTGCCGGCATCTTCCACTGCATGCAAGACTGAGCAAAGCAAGTTCGCTGCAACAGTAATAAAGGTAGAAGCACACAACGATGCGGCCATCGTGCTCGAACTGGATGTTGATGCGGCCGCGCCGGTATTCCTGCCGGGCCAGTATGTCAACATTGATGTTCCAGGCAGCGGTCAACATCGCTCGTACTCCTTTTCATCGGCGCCGGGTGAATCGAAAATCAGCTTCCTGATTAAGAAAATTCCCGGTGGTGTGATGAGCACCTGGCTCGAATCCGCACAGGCAGGCAACCAAGTGGAGCTGACCGGGCCGCTCGGCAGCTTCTATCTGCGGGCCGTCGAGCGGCCGTTGCTGTTCCTCGCAGGCGGCACCGGCCTGGCACCGTTTCTGTCGATGCTCGAAGTGCTGGCTCGCGCGAATTCGCAGCAGAAGGTTCACCTGATTTATGGCGTAACGCGAGACCTCGACCTCGTGCAGGTCGATGCAATCGACGCGTACGTGGCGAAGTTGCCGAACTTCACCTACAGCACCGTCGTGGCCGAAACGGATTCCACGCATCCCCGCAAGGGTTGGGTGACGCAGCACATGCCGGCCGAGGCTGTAAATGATGGCAACGTGGACGTGTACCTGTGCGGTCCGCCGCCGATGGTCGATGCGGTGCGCAAGCATTTCGACGACAACGGCGTGAAGCCCAACAGCTTTCACTACGAGAAGTTCACTCCTAACGCAGCACCGAGGGCCGCATGAGCGCGCAACGATTTGCCGGCAAGGTCATGGTGGTCACCGGTGCCGCGCAGGGCATTGGTCGCGCGGTAGCGCTTCGCGCAGCCGCCGAAGGCGGCAAGGTGCTGTTCGTCGATCGCGCCGAGTTCGTCTCCGAAGTTGCCGCCGAAGCGAGTGGCGCGGACACAGCCGGGTTTGTCGCCGACCTTGAGACGTACGAAGGCGCTGCGTCGGCAATGGCCTTTGCCGCGCGCAAGTTCGGCGGCATCGACATACTCATCAATGGCGTCGGTGGCGCGATTCGCATGCGCCCGTTCGCCGAGTTCGAACCTGAGCAGATTGACGCGGAAATTCGCCGCTCACTCATGCCCACGCTGTATGCCTGCCATGCTGTGCTGCCGTACCTGCTCAAGCGCGGCGGTGGCACCATCGTCAACGTCTCCTCGAATGCCACGCGCGGTATCCGCCGCGTGCCGTATTCGGCGGCCAAGGGCGGTGTCAACGCGATAACGCAGTCACTTGCGATGGAGTATGCTGAGCACAACATCCGTGTGGTCGCCGCCGCGCCGGGCGGGACCGACGCGCCTCCGCGACGGATCCCTCGCAATACTGCCGGCGACAGCGAGCAGGAAAAAGCCTGGATGGGCGATGCAGTGAAGCAGGTCACTGAATCAACCTTTTTCAAGCGTTACGGCAGCATTGACGAACAGGTCGCGCCGATCCTGTTCCTCGCTTCAGACGAGGCAAGCTATATCACCGGCACGGTGCTGCCAGTAGCCGGTGGTGACACAGGCTGAGCCATGAATTCCTCGAACCACCCTCGCACAGACGCCTCCCGGGTCCAAGAAGGCAGGGCCCGAAAGGTCATGGCTTTACGTGAATGAACGCTGTACGAGGCGGCCCCTCGTGCACAACCGATCCAATCGTCCGTCGACGGAGAACCAACATGAGCTCACCCTGCATCATCACCGTAGCGATCACTGGCTCCGTGCCGCGCAAGAAGGACAATCCTGCCGTGCCGATCTCGATCTCCGAGCAGATCGAGAGCACACACGAAGCCTACGAGGCAGGCGCAACGCTCGTTCATCTGCATGTCCGCGACGAGCAGGAAAATTCGAGTTCTGATCGCACTCGCTTCGCCGAACTCCAGGACGGTATCCGCCAGCATTGCCCGGGAATGATCGTGCAGTTTTCGACAGGCGGCCGCGGGCGCTCCTTCGAGCAGCGCGGCGCGATGCTCGACCTACGCCCGGACATGGCGTCGCTCGCCACGGGATCGGTGAATTTCCCCACCACGGTGTACGAGAATCCCCCTGACTTCGTGCGCTCGCTCGCGGCTTCCATGCTCGACTACGACGTGAAGCCGGAAATCGAAATCTTCGATCTGGCCATGCTGTACAGCACGGTCGATCTCGTCGAGCAAGGTCTGCTCAAGGCGCCGGTGCATGTTCAGTTCGTGATGGGCGTCAAGAATGCGCTGCCTGCGCGCCGCGAAATTCTCGAGTTCGAAGTGAAACAGCTCAGCGAACTCCTGCCCGACGCGACCTGGACCGCCGCCGGTATCGGCCGCCACCAGCTCGAAGTCAACCACTGGACCCTGCAGATGGGCGGACACTGCCGCACCGGTCTTGAAGACAACGTCCGCTGGGACAAGGACACCCTCGCGGCCAGCAACGCGCAACTGGTTGCACGCGTTGCCGCGCTTTGTGCCGAGTACGGGCGTCCTGTCGCGACTGCTGCGCAAGCGCGTGAGCTGTTGGGTTTGAGCCCGGTGTGAGTGCGTCAGACAAGCGCTTTCGGCCAAGCTATACCGCGGGCACGGTGTTGCCAGTAGCTGGCGGTGACGCAGGCTGAGCCGGTCGATCATCGCTTCGCGTCTTGCTTCGTCGAGTTGGTCCCATAGACTGTCGCCGTAGGGCCTATCCGCGCAGTAATTGGGGATACTTTGTGACAACGTCCCGGATGAAATCCCAAACCACTCGGATACGTCGCGTTCTGAAAAGATCTTCCGGCGCGGCCAGCCAGAGAGTTCGCGTGATTTGCGGCTGGTCGGGAAACAAATTGACCAGATCCGGCCGACCTGCCGCGACGTATGGAGTCAGAAGTGCAATCCCCAAACCCGCTGCAACCGCTTCTCGTTGCGCGAGCACGCTCGTAGAGGTGAACCTTCTTCTCGGCTCTGAAACCAGTTCATCGAGAATACGATAGCGCTCGCTCAGAGAACCATCGTGAACGTAGTCAACCAAATCGTGATTTCCTATGTCCGATAGTTCGTGAATCGGAGCGTTCGAGTCAAGGTAGGTCCGGGAACTATAGAAAAAGTAATCGACTTCTGCGAGTCGGGCAACTATATAGCGCCCTATCTGTGGCGGCTCCAAGGTTACAAGGATCTCGACCTCTCGCGTAACTAAACTGGGAAACTGTGGCTGGGCCATGAGTTCCACATGGAGGTCAGGTTGTTGAGCGTTGAGTTCAACGATGCGGGGGGCCAGGACATGAATGCCAAAAGCCTCCGGCGTTCCAACCCTGACGGTTCCGTACACCACGGTGGACTGGCTCATATGTTCCTCGAGCGCACCCAGCAAGGCATTCTCCATGCGTTCCGCGTGAGGGACCAACGCCTTCCCGGCGTCGGTGAGATAAAAACCGTTGCGTCGCCGATCAAACAACACTGAACCAAGAGACTGCTCCAGCCGGTTGATCCGACGCGACACGGTTGAATGCTCAACTCCTAGCCTTTCTCCTGCTGATGAGACTTTTCCGGTCCGCGCGACTTCAAGGAAGAATCGAAAATCGGTCCACTCGGGCTCATTCATAATTTCCGCTGATGCGTTTGCGAATGCTCGTTACAGGTGACTTAATGGCGGAGAAAGCGCAATCATCGTACCTTCTAAACGCGGAGGCTCATTTCGATGTTGGACTACTCCACGCGAAGTGGGCTGTCAGGTGACGCGAACTCTCCGAGGCCTTGCAGATCTTGCCTTACGGCTTTGAACTGGCCATGCTTGCATGGCGACGTCTGCGATCGCTTTCAGCTTTTGCGGGCCAGCTCCGTCTCGTGCCTGGACGGCCATTCCTCGGGTCACCGCGCTGTAGAAGGCAGCGAGGGCGGGCACATCGGTGTCAGACGGTAGATCGCCGTCTTTGACGCCATTGCGCAACCGCTGCGCGATCATATCTTCAGCGTCCGCGCGGTGCTTGACCATCATCTCACGAACAGAATTGAGGTCCGGGGGCAGATGCGTGCCAGCCAGAGAGATCATGCAGCCCGACGGGTGGCTCTGCCGCGAGTATTCCAGGGCGGTGGCGTCGAGAAGCTCCTTGAATGCTTCTCGCGTGTCGGCCGTGCCGAACAGTCTGCCAGCGAACCAGGCTTCCGACATGTTCAGGTATGCGTCAGTTGCTTCCTTGTAGAGCTGCTCCTTGCTGCCGAACGAGTTATAGAAGCTCGAAGGGCTGATCCCCATGGTCCGGATCAACTGGTCGAAGGAGGTTCCTTCGTACCCCTGCTCCCAGAAGAGCTTCATGGCCCGGTTCAGAGCTTCCGTGCGATCAAAGGTCGAGGGCCTGCCGCGACCGCGCCGGGGTTGCGTATCATTTATTGTAGCCATAGCTCCATAAATCGTTGACATGCGGTAGAGGCGAGCCTATTATGCCATAAAGGAGTGATCGCTCCAGTATTGAGCAGAAACACTGGTTGGAAGGATGAGCTTTGCGGTGCGCTTGCGAACGGGTGTCTGGTTGGCGCGCTATGGTGTCGGCAGTTCGCCTTTGCGGCGACGCGGCAGGCTTCCACGTTCGAGGTGGAGCGGCGATAACTTGCCGCTTCTCGGGAGAGCCAGGACGGATGTCCGTTCCATCGCTTCTCAAGCGCTGGGCAGCAAGGGGGTATCGTTGTCCAAACGGCAATTCGAACCCGTGATGTCGGGCAATGCGGAGTTGGCCAAGGCGTTCGAGTTCCCACGCACGCCGCTCCAGCAGTGCTCATTCAACTGACCAGGCTGTTCTCTCAAGTGCCTTGCTCCTGGGCGAGCATGGCTTCGTCAATTTAAATTGCCGCAGAGGTGTCGAGATGAAGATTGGTTTTATTGGAGCCGGTGCTGTAGCGCAGTCCCTCGCCAGGAGCGCCATTCAAGCGGGACACGAGGTTGTCCTGAGCGCACGTCGTGGGCCGCAGGGTTTGCGCGATATCGTGGCCGAACTCGGTCCGAAGGCTTCGGCAGATGCAGTCCAGGAGGTGGCCCAGCTCGAGTTGGTCATGCTCGCTGTTCCATGGCTTCAAGTCCCGTCGGCTCTGGAAGGCCTGCCTGATTGGGGCGGCCGCATTCTGGTGGATACCACCAATCCGTTCTCGCAAGTCGAGCCTGAGCTCATCTTGGCGGATTTAGGAGGCACGGGCGCTAGCGAGATCGTTGCAGCACACGCGCCGGGGGCTCGTGTGGTCAAGGCGTTCAACGCCATCCGCATGGAGTATTACGACAAGGGCCCGAAGTTTCATGACGGAAAGCGCGTCATCTTCGTCTCCGGGGACGACAGGGACGCGAAGACGGCGGTCATCGGACTCGTCGAAGAGTTTGGCTATGCGTCGGTAGATCTTGGCGGTCTGGTTTCGGGCGGTCGCATGCAGCAAGCCGGTGGTCCGATTGCTGGCCGCGACTGGGTCGTAGCTCCATAAGCGCTCGGACTCCTTAGGATCCGTTGCAGCAGGTCGGAATCGGGGAGCGCGCTTCGATGTCACGGGGCGCGCTCCCGGCCATTTGACGACACGGACACCTTTGCCATTCAGTCCGCGAGAACACTGAGCTCGGCATTCAGGTGCGGATTTACGGGGTCGGGTGGCGCCGATATCTTGGCCGCTTTGCCCACGTTGTGAGGTGGGAGTTAAGGAAAACTGCTGGGTGCCGCCATCCGTGAACGCTGTCTGTATTCGATTGCCTGTTTGTTTACCATGGCAAGTGCGAAAAAACTATTCAAAAATCCAGAACAATATCTGCACGCTCGAGTACCAGTCATTCCCGAAGTTCAGGAGCATAATCACAATCTAGGAAAAAAGTGACTCTTCGAGGGGGAAGTTGAATTCAAACCGCCTATCGTCCGAACCCTACGAGTCACAGCTCTACGGTGCAGAGCGACTGATTGCTGAGCCCCTTGCTGAAAAAGGCCCTTTGCCGCAGCCACATCGCGCTTTCCCGTGAGCATGAAGTCTATCGTCTGGCCGGCCCGATGCGCCGACCGATATAGATAAACCCATTTGCCTCCGAGCTTCAAGTACGTCTCGTCAACCCGCCAGGACCGTCCCGCAGGTGTTGCGAGACGATTCCAGCGATCGCTCAGCCCGACACTCCAAGCATTCGCTGATCGCTATTTGCACCACAGCCCGATTTCTTGTTTGCGCTTTCCACGGCGCCATTCTTTCGATCGTTGGCGTCTCCGAAAGACCGCGGAGCGGTTCAATGGCTCCTACGAGCCGGATTGCTGAATTAAGTCCGTTTGCTCAATAGTTTCTTGTCTCCTGCAGGTGCTACGGCGGCGCAATTGAGTGGATATACTCGTATCTGGTGCGGCGGGGTGATCGCGAGAAGCCCTTGCCAGCTTTGGGCTTTACCGTCCGTCAGGACGAAAGAACAGGAGAGTTTGATGAACAGCAACGTTACAGTTACCGAAACAAAATTCAGCGGCGTGCGAGTGGAGGTCAGGACTCCTTCGGCGTTCGACGATGTCGTCAATCGTCTGACCAGACTGTGCGGAAGATCATCGATACCGGAACTAGTCGAGCTCGCGTCGGAGGATATCTCTGAGGCTGCCTATGTGAGCGAGGTCGAACGCCGTTTCGTGGGTGAAAGCGGTTTCATGCTCTTTAGCGAGATCGATCACGGAGGCTGGATCACGAAATTTGGAATCAATCGTCGCACCGTGCGCTGGATTCTCGGGAACCCACTCATCGCAATCACCATGCTGCGTCATGACCTCACCGCGGGGCTATTTGCACCAGTTGAAGTTCTCGTGACGGAATCAGCAAGCGGCGAAGGCACCGTTGTCACGTACGTTCGACCTTCATCTCTTATCGTGATTGGCGACAATCCGCAGTTGAAAGCCGCGGCGTTGGCACTGGACCAGAAGTTTGAATTACTTATCGAGCGCATCACCTTGACTGAATGACGCGGCCTCGGGCGTGGGCGCCGGCACAGTGACGGTCCGGCGACTCGCATCTCGGGCAGGGAATCATCGTTCAGGAACATTCGAGTCGACACGTCGAGATCGTAAGGTTGGACAGCCGGAGCCGATTGTTCGAGCTGCAGGTCGTGCCGGCGATCAAGCAGATGATCAGATTACGCAGCTGCTTCAGCGAGTGATCAATCATCAAAGATGCAAACGGTAGGAATTACTATGGACTATATCGAAAGCTTGCGCATCTTTCGCGCAGTGTTTGAGGCTAAAAGCTTCCGGCGCGCTGGCGACATGCTAGGTCTTACGCCGCCTGCCGTTTCCCGTGGAATCTCGACGTTGGAGCGGCGGCTCGGAACGCGGTTGTTTAACCGCACGACGCGGCAATTTTCACTGATGGAATCTGCAGAGCGGGTTTATGATCGCTGCTGTCGCATTCTCGACGACCTTGCCACGCTCGAGGCTCAAATTTGTGGAGAGGCTCCCGTTCCGACCGGCTTATTGCGTGTGGTCGCACACACGACCGCGACCATTAATCGGCTTGGTCCGCTGATGGCGGATTTTAAACGTCAGTATCCGGGAGTCAGCCTTGACGTGACGCTCACCGAGCGCCCAGTCGATCTTGTTGGCGACGGCTTCGACCTGGGCATTGTATTGCCCTTTATGTTGAGTACGGATCGGGCCGCGACGAGGGTTTTAGAGCGTATACCTTTGGTTCTTGTCACAACGAAAGAATACCTTGCCCACCACCGGCGGCCGGAAAAGCCGGAAGATCTCTCCGGCCATACCTTTGTCGCCATGCCGCCGGCCCTGCGTAAGCCAACTTTGACTTTTCGTACAGAACGAGGGGACGTGGCAATTCCCATCAAGCTGGACGTCGTATCGAATAGCCCGCTTTTTAACCAGGAACTCGTGTCGCTAGGTTATGGTATCGGCGCGTTGCCCGTTTCACTGATCGAGAGCGCGGTGGAAGAAGGGCGGCTGGTTCGCTTGCTCGACGACTTTGAAATCAAGGATGGCTGGGTCGAAATCAGGCTTGCATACGGTTCCCGCGCTGTGTTGTCCTCGAAGGTGCGCGCTTTCATTGATCATGCGAGCGTATTCTTCGACAAACTGACACACGATGCCGGCCACCCGAACAGCGGTTAAGGCCAAGCTTTTCGGCTGTGGCGTCCGCACTCGAAAGTGGACGGCACTGGGCCACGTTTGCACTAAGGCATGAGGGATTCGGATTAATCGCAGTTGCGGTTGACGTGACGCAGCAAGCTGACCAGAAACCCAACCTCTGCTGGCGTCAATCCAGCTTGTACACGCTCGATGACCGCGCGAGCGATTGGTGGTACGCGAGCGGCCAGTGCTCGTCCGTGTTCGGTCAACTCAATTTGAACGATGCGGCGGTCCGTTGCGCTTCGAACCCGGTGAACGAGTCCGTGCGCTTTCAGGCGGTCGATAAGTCTTGTCACGGCACTCTGATCGATGCCGCATTCTTGCGCGAGGCCCGAGGAGCTATCACACCGACCGCTTGCGAGGAGGTGCAGGATGCGTGCTTGCATTCCGGTCACGCCGAGTTCCGATTGCGTTCCTTTTGTCAACATGTTCGTCAGGCGGGTGTGGACCCGGTAGAGCAGGTATGCAAGGTTATTGTCTGTTGCAGGTCCTTGTGCCGAAATGCTGGTTCGATCAAGCGTTGTCAGGTCCAACGTGTTCGAATTGTCGCTAACCTTTTGGGACATCATTTATAACCCGATATAGATTCCGGCGCAGCGAAGTAGTTTACAACGCTCCAAACCTGTTTTCGAACTCATGCTGAGCGGCATTTCACTGAGTTGGTTGATGCCGAAACGCGTCAACCTCAAGCTGCGAGTTCTCGCTTGAAGGGACTAACGTGCGTTGACAATGCGCCCGTCACGGAGAAGTGGGGTGAGCGTCCGCGCAAGCTAGTCAGATTGGGTGACATGGCGTGAGCTAGTTCGGCCATTGTCAAATCAGACGGAACCCGCAACGAATAAAGGATATCGAACTGATTTTGTGTTAGGTAATCGTTCAGCGGATGGCGCTCTTAGATCTGCGTGATGCGCCGTGCTGCCTGGTGGGGAGAAAAATAGTGATCGTTCTCCAGCAGATGTGCAGGCATGCGGCAGAGTAGCAGACGGGCATACTCTCGATCAATGTTTGCTTCGACATCAATCTGTTTGCCAATCTGATAGTCGTTCCACCGCCCCGCGATCGGCCTGGAGCCAAACGCGCTTTCCGGCACCGCGCGCGTGCTGCCCCAGTTCGACCGATGCGCAGATGTGCTGGCTAACTCGAGGGCGTGATTATCGAGCGGAGGCGGTGCGTCGCTGGCGCGCCCAGCGTTTCAATGACCGGGCGAAGCGGGGCGGAAATGCGAGGCGTTTTGGATCTCGCTTAATCCCGCCACCGCGTTGCCGTGACTATTGCCGTGACGGCAACAATTTTCTGCAGTTCTGGAGAGCAGGGAACGCCCACCATGAATCGACTTCTGGCAGGTGATACCGGATTATCCACACGGCCGAGAAAAAATTGA
>NZ_JBNPVT010000016.1:0-141091 GCF_050434205.1 Paraburkholderia sp. GAS348 | reverse complement strand
GGCCGGTCCCGGTACGGACGGGCCGGCCCCACGCCGCGGGTACAACGGGCCTGCGCCCCCCCCGGGGGGCGGGTGCTCGGGGGGGCCCGGGGCGCGGGCCCCGCGATTTCGGGGGGCCACGGCTGACCTGGATACGGCGTTGAAATGGATACGGCCTTGAAATGGCACATCATTCGGGGGTTGTCATGAAAGCGATCAGCAAGCCGGCCGCATTGCGGCTGGACCACCACACCATGGCGCTCGGCGCCGGTCCCTCATATCGGCGTCTCTTTGCGCCGCAGCGACCATTATTCGCTGCGCCGTCGGCCGATCTGCTCAACCTGGTGATTGCCGAGGCGATGAAACGTAAGGCTCAGGCCGAGATTCAGCGCGACGTGCTGCGCGAGGCGATCTATGAGATCCCGGTTTTGCGCGAACGAGGCCACGATCGGGCTGCGGACATTTACCCGTCCGATCCCGACCACTACGTCTGAATGTCGACTGTGATTGACGCGGCCTTACCTACGGGAAGGCTTCAGTCCGGCGGAGACCCGACATGATTGACATCTTCCTGATTTCGTCCAGTGCCAAGCGCGCGCCGCATATCGTCGCGCGCCTCGAAGAAAGCGGCGTGGTGTTTCGCCTGCGCACTGCTTACGGCACGGCGCGGCAACTGCACCTGCACGCCCGCGCAATCAGGAGCGCCGATCTGCTGATCGTCGACGACGTCGATCTGAGTGCGCGCGAACTGGGCGGCGTCGAGGAGGCGCTGGCCTGCTCGCCTGCCTTGCATTGCATGCTGGTCACGCCGGCGCCATCCGCCGCCTTACTGACCGCGGCGATGCGCGTCGGCGTGCGGCATGTGCTTTCATGGCCGCTGGATGCGTGCGAGATCGCCACCGCGCTCGCGCATATCGCCGCAAAAAAAGGCGCGGGCGGGCGACATGCCGGGCGGGTCGTCTCGCTGGCATCGTGCAAGGGCGGCAGCGGCACGACGCTGATCGCCGTGAATCTCGCCTGGTCGCTGGCCGTGCTGCGCGACAGGCGCGTGCTGCTGATCGATCTCAGCCAGCAATTCGCCGACGCCAGCCTGCTCATGGTCCACAAGCCGCCGCCGGCGACGCTCGCCGATCTGTGCTCGCGGATCGACGACCTCGACGCCGCGTTGCTGGACGCCTGCGTGATGCACGTCCACGCGAACCTCGACGTGCTGGCGGGGGCCGGCGACCCGCTCAAGGCAGCCGAACTGCGGCCCGAGCAACTGAAGCAAATTCTCACGCTGGTGCGCGAGCGGTACGACGCGGTGCTGATCGACATCGGCCAGAGCCTCAATCCGCTGACGATCCACGCACTCGATCACAGCGATGCAATCTGCATGGTGGTGCGGCAAAACCTGCTTTACCTTCACGGCGGCCGCCGGATGCTCGATATTTTCAAGGAACTGGGTTATCCGCCCAGCAAGGTGCGGGTCGTGGTGAATCAATACGACAAGAACGCGTGCATCAACCTGCCGACGCTCGAACAGACCCTCGGTGCGAAGGTCGCGCACCAGCTGCCGCGTGACGAAACGCGGGTCAACGAGGCGCTCAACCGCGGCGTGCCGCTCATCACTTCCGCACACGACAGCGCGCTGGCGCGAGGCATCTGCCTGCTCGCCGATATGTTGTGGCCGGCCGTCGCCGAGCCCCGCAAAGGGATGCTCGGCCGCCTGTTTGCTACGCAGCCGAACGTGCCGCCGCAACTGAAGCCGGGGCACTGATCCAATCCGACCGCCGAGACTCGCGCCAGAATTGAATCCGGGCGCGCGTGGCATGATATGGACATCCGGCTGGTGTGGCTGCTACGCTGCGACACTGACGGACCAGAAGTCTTCATGCAGCGGGCTTGAAAAATAATTCGCATATCGAAATGAGTATGCCATGACAAAGACCACACCCTCGCGGGAATTCGATAGTGAAGACTGCCTCCCGGATGCCGCGATCGGCGAACTGGCGGGCGCGGCGCCTGGCGTCGATGGTGGCGATGGCCTGTTGCCGGCTGGCGGCATGCGCGAGGCGTCGATCGAAATCCTCGCACGCGTCGCCGCGGCGCTCATGTTGAGCATCTTTACTTATGCGGCCGTCAAGCAATGGCTCGCCGCGCCAACACGCGTCACCTTGTTGCTGCTCGTGGTAAGCGCGTTCGTGACCTTGGGCCTGTCGCTCTTTGCGCGGGTGCCCATCAAACGTGACTGGACGGCTTTTGCTTTCATCTGCTCGGTGGGTGGGACCTTCTATTTTCTCGCCGTGCGGCTTTCGCCCGGGGTCCAGCTCATTCCGGAGCTGGCCGGCGCATCGTTGCAACTGCTGGGGATTGTCTGGCAACTGTTCGCGAAGGTGTCGCTGCGCAGGTCCTTTGGTATTTTGCCCGCCAATCGCGGGGTCGTTTCTCGCGGGGCTTACCGGTTCGTGCGCCACCCTATGTACTTGGGGTATTTCCTGGCGGACATCGGCTTTTTGCTGGCGAACTTCGGGATTCAGAACGTGATTGTCTACGGATGCCAGTTTGCGTTGCAGGTTGGGCGCATTGCGCGGGAGGAGCGGCTCCTGTCCGATGACGAGCTGTATCGGGCTTACAGGGCCAAGGTGCGGTTCCGGGTGATTCCGGGCGTGTTTTGAGAGTGTATGGTGTAGGTTTGGCTATGGCGTAAGCGGCAATCAGCCGCAACATGCAGCACGACCGCCAGCCGGCCCGATTACCCTTGAGAGAGCCTGACGAGCGCAGCAGCATCCATGCAAAACGATATAAACCCGTTCAACGACATGGCGTCGATCCGGTCCAATCCGATCCTCAACACGGATTCGTACAAGGCGTCGCACTATCTGCAATATCCGCCCGAAGCGTCGGCGATGTTTTCATACATCGAGTCGCGCGGCGGACGCTATGACCGCACGCTGTTCTTCGGTCTGCAGATGCTGATCAAGGAGTATCTGTGCCGCCCGATTACCGCCGAGATGATCGGTCAGGCGAAGGCGTTTTTCACGGCGCATGGCGAGCCGTTCAACGAAGCCGGCTGGCGTTACATCGTCGAACACTATAACGGCTATCTGCCGGTGCGGATTCGCGCGGTGCCGGAAGGCTCGGTCGTGCCCACGCACAACGTTCTGGTCACGGTCGAATGCGACGATCCACAGGTATTCTGGCTGGCCTCGTATCTGGAAACGATGCTAATGCGCGTGTGGTACCCGATTACGGTCGCGACGCAAAGCTGGCATCTGCGCAAAACGATCCGCGCCTATCTGGAGAAGAGTAGCGACGACCTCACGCAATTGCCGTTCAAGCTGCACGATTTCGGTGCGCGCGGCGTGTCGAGTGCGGAGTCGGCGGCGATCGGCGGCTCGGCGCATCTCGTCAATTTCATGGGCTCGGATACGGTGCTTGGCGTAGTTGCCGCGAACCACTACTACAACGAACCGATGGCGGCGTTTTCGGTACCGGCTGCGGAGCACAGCACGATCACGTCATGGGGGCGCGAGCGTGAAACCGACGCGTTCCGCAACATGATCGCGAAGTTCGGCAAGCCGGGAGCGATCGTTTCGGTGGTGTCCGATTCCTACGACCTGTTCGCCGCGCTCGAGGTATGGGGCACGGAGTTGAAGCAGGCGGTGCTCGATTCTGGCGGCACGCTGGTGATCCGGCCCGATTCTGGCGATCCGTTGACGATTGTCCTGCAGACCATGCGGGCGCTCGAGGCGTCGTTCGGTTCAACGGTGAACGGCAAGGGGCGGCGCGTGCTCAATAACGTCCGCGTGATTCAGGGCGACGGCGTGAATCCGGATTCTATCGAGGCGATTCTTGCGGGCATGGACGAAGCCGGCTTTGCAGCGGACAACATCGTCTTCGGCATGGGCGGCGCGTTGCTGCAGCAGATCAACCGCGATACGCAGCGGTTCGCCATGAAGTGTTCGGCGATCCGGCTTGGGGATGAATGGCACGACGTATACAAGGATCCGGTCACCGACACCGGCAAGCGGTCGATGAAAGGGCGGCTTACGTTGCTGGTGAACCGTCACACGGGCGAGTATCGGACGGCGACGCTGCCGGTGGTGGGGGACAGCCGTACCGTTGAAGGGGATTGGGAAGAAGTACTCGTGACCGTTTTCGATTCTGGAAAATTGCTCGTGGATGTGGCGTTTTCTGAAGTCAGGAAGCGGGCGCACGCGAGCGAGGGTTAGCCCGGTGTTGGGCTCTGGCCGCGTTGGCGGCTATACCGTCATGCCGCTGCCAGAGCCAGACCGAATGTGTCAGTTCGCATTCCAGACCGACACGCCCGAACCATCAATATCCATCCGGCAAGGGCTTCCTTCCCGCAGCCGGGTATCTTCGTTCGCGATCTCGAACCGCACCCCCGCGATATTCAGTCGGACATATCGCTCACCGCGCCGTAACTCGACCGCGTCGACCACGCCGGCATAAGCGCCATCGGGCGAAACAACCACGGCGTGCGAAGAGATGCGCCACATCACCCGTTGCCCGGCGGAAATCGCAGAACCGCTGTCGCCTGTCGTTATCACCAAGCCATTGCCAATTTCAACGCGCCCAGGTGCCCTCATCAAACCTTCGCCGACGTTGTGCAAGCCGAGCAGCTCGGCGACCCGCATTGAAGCCGGCCGTTCGAACACCACGTCGATGGAACCCGCCTGCAGCATGCGCCCTTGTTCGACGACCAGCACCTCGTCGGCAAGCAGCGCCGCTTCGTCGGGATCGTGCGTGACGATGATCGTCACCGCCGCAATTTCGCGCTGCAACGCCCGCAGCGACTGCTGCAGACGGCGCCGCCGCGGCGTATCGAGCGCGGCGAACGGCTCGTCGAACAGCAACAATTCGCTATGACGCGTGAGCGCCCGCGCCAGCGCCACACGTTGCCGCTGACCGAACGACAATTGATGCGGCAAGCGTGCGACCAGTTGCGCGAGGCCGAGATGATCGAGCCAGTAACGCGCGCTGGCTGCGTCGGCGTCGACGGGAAATGCGAGTTGCTGCGCGACCGTCATATGCGGAAACAAACCGTAGTCTTGCGGCATGTAGCCGATCTGGCGACGCTCGGGCGGCAATGGGCTCAAGTCGGCTGCACCGAGCCGAACGAAACAGGATGCGTTGGATTCGAGCCCTGCAATCAGACGCAATGCCAGGGATTTGCCGGAACCCGACGGCCCGATGATCGCAAGCCGTCGCGTCGCAGGCGCCCACGCAATGTCGAGCTCGAACGCGCCCAAGCGGCGCTGCAAATGAAAGGCGAGACGGCGATCGGACGTCTCGCCCCGGCTCGCCGTTAGATCCGTGCCGGGTTCCAGCGCGTCGTCGCCGTTTTCGGTTTGTTCGAGCGCGGCTTTCTGCCGAAGGCTATAAATCGATAGCGCCGCGCAGGCAATCGCAATCGCAAGCGTCGGCAGAAGCAGGGGCATCATCGCCGGCAGGCCCTGGCCGCCGAATACGACGTACGTGTAAACCGGCAGCGAGTACGGGTGATAGGCCACCATCACCGTCGCGCCAAATTCACCGAAGGCTCGCAACCACGCGAGCGCGAGCCCCGCGCGAATCGCCGGCCACGCGACCGGCAACATGACGCGGAAAAAACGGCCGCTCGCATGATGGCCGAGCGTCGCGGCCACGTCGTCGAGCACGGGGTCCACGGCGGCGAACGCCGATTTTGCGGCGATGATCAGGAAGGGCGCAGCCACGAAGATTTCCGCGAGCACGATGCCGGCAAACGAATCCGTCAGCGCCCCATTGGTGAAGCGGCCGACCCAGCTATACGGGCCGAGCAGAAACAGGAGCAGCACGCCGCTCGTGAGCGGTGGCAAGGCAAGCGGCAACTGCACGACGAAGCCGAGCAGCGCCATCTTGCGCGAGTTCGAGCGCGCCAGAAAATAGCCGAGCGGCACGCCGCCAAGCAGAATCACGAACGAGGCGACACTGGCGCTCGCCGCCGATACGCCGACCGCTGACCACACTGCGGCCCAGTCGACATTCGGCCAATCGGCCGCGCCGAGTTGCGGCACACTCGCGATAAACGGGGCGCACAGATAGATGGCAAGCAGCCCCGCCAGCCACAGCAGCGGTCGCGCGGCGGATCGGTTCACCGCCTGTTTCACCACCTTATTGCGCGGCGTCGATCACGGCTTGCACCGACGGCGGCATCGCTTGCACGTTGCCGGTCACGGCGGGTTTGATCACATCGACGCCGTGTTGCTCGAGCAGCGCGCGCCCTTGCGCGCTCAGCAGGAAGTCGACGAAGCTGCTCGCGCCCGCATGGTTCGGTGCGTCGCTGAGAATCGTCAGCGTGTAGCTTGCTTTGGCCTGCAATTCGGGCGCCGGACGGATCGCCGGAATTTTCAGGTCGGATGTTTCGGTCGAGTAGAAGAAGCCGGCATCGAGCTGGCCGGATTGCAGGCGGCCCACCAGCGTTTCCTCAGGCAAAACCTGTGCGGGATTTTCAGCTGCGCCCAGCGTCTTTTCGACGAGGTCCGGCTGATGGTAGAGCTCCGCGGCCTTCGTCATCATTTCGACGGTGAATGCCCCTTTGGGATCGAGCTTCGGGTCGGTCCGGCCGATGCGGATGCCGGGTTCCTGCAACACCTGATCCCAGCGCTTGCTCCTGAAGTCCGCGGCGAACTTGCTTTGCGGGTTATAGCCGATCATCAACGGCGATTCGGCGAAGTTCACGTACCACGCGACGTGGTCGCCGTTAGCCTCGCCCATCAGGCTGGCATTCACCTTCGGACTCGCGCTGATGAACACGTCGCCGCGGCGCAGCTTGCCCTTGATCTCGTTAGCGATCTTGTTCGAGCCCGCCGCATAGCCGCGGAAATGCTGGCCGGTGGCCTTTTCGAAAGCAGGTCCCACGCTGCGCTCCATCAGATTGACGAGCGAACCGGCGTACAGCACGTTGACCGTATCGTCCTGCGCGAAGGCGGGCACGGCCGTCACCGCGCCGGCGACAACCACGAAAGATGCAAGCAGCTTGCGAATCATGCGATTAAACCCGATGCGTTATTTAGAGCGCTATATTACGACGTCAGCGCATGGCGTTGTGAAAAGTGGCCGATATGCTTGGCGATATATTGCGTATCGATGCGTTTTTGCGCCGGCGCGGCCATCGCCGCGTAATATACACGCCGACATAACGAGTGAACAAGCCGCTCAGGCGTCGATGCTGGAGATAACCGCGTATGGATAATGCGAATGCGATTGCCGCGCCCGGCACCGAACCGCTGCGTGCGTCGCTCGACGCGCAGGTTGCCGAGCGCACGGCAAAGTGGCTGGCCGCGGCCACGAGCGCTGCGTCGCCCGATACTCAACTGTTCGCGAGACTGATTGCCGCGCGCGACGTGCGCGACGAACTTGCGCTGCCTGGATTGCCGCAGCAGGCGTGGCGCGCACTGCTGGCGCGGCACTTTGTGCACGCGGCCGCGCTTGAGCCCGTGCCTGCGCCTTCGACTGCATTGCCGCCTGTTGACACCAGTGAACACGCGGCATTCGTCGACACGCTACGGGCACTGCTGCTCACGCATTCCAGCACCGCCGTCGACGCGAACGACGCGCTGTGCCTCGCCTCGATCATCGCCCACGCGTGCTTGCGGCCAGATCACCTCTGGCGCGACCTCGGCCTTGCGGGCCGTGAAGAAGTCACATGGATGCTGACGCGTTATTTCCCCACGCTCGTCGGGCTGAATGTCGACAATCTGCGCTGGAAGAAATTCCTCGCCCAGCAGCGCGCGCTTTCGTTAGGGCTTCAGCCCGGCCCGGCTCCCGGTTGTCCGGGCTGCGAAGACTACGGGCATTGCTTCCCCGGCCACCACTGAAGGCCATTCGGCCAGGGTGGCAGCGCGAGACGGTTCGTGTATGCTTTTGCGCATGCCTGATACCGCGAAAACCAAACCAAGACGCGCGACAAAGTCCTTGAAATCGCGCCCCGAAGTGCGCTTCAGAATGCGTATCCGCAGCGGCGACGCCGTCGCGCTCGGGCCTGGCAAAGTCGAACTGCTCGAAGCCGTGCGCGAATACGGCTCGATCTCGGCCGCGGCGCGCAGCCTCGGCATGTCGTACCGTCGTGCATGGCTGCTGATCGACGAACTGAACCGCTCGCTCAAAGCGCCCGCCACCCACTCGGAGCAAGGCGGTCAAAGCGGCGGTGGCTGTACGCTGACGCCGGTGGGCGAAAACATCATTCGTCTTTACCGCGATGTCGAAGTCGAGGCGCAACGAAGCTGCGCGAAACAGATCGCCGAGTTGACCAGGCTGATTCGTTACTGAGCGGCTGGGGCCGACGGCGCCTCGGTTCAGCGTTCGGCGTTCACGCCTCGCGGTTCGGGGCCGACACCCTGCCGCTCAGCCGTGGCGCAAGCAAAATGCCGAGGGCGGCGGATTGCCCAACTGCGCCAGTTGCCCGGCGCGCAGGCGCTCCACCAATTCGACAAAGCTCGCCACGCTGGCTGTGCGCAGCGGGTAGTAGTCGATCTGATGGCGCTCACACACCTTTTTGAGCGTATTCATCGAATCGTGAGCGACGCAGTCGACCGGAAACACGACGATATCCGCACCCGGCAACGCAGCGGCGAGCAGACCTTTGCGATCTTCCACGCCGCCGTCGTGCACCACGAAATCACCGCCGGCGGCGCCCACCAGCCGCTTGAGCGCGGCATTCGAGCCGGGACGGCCGCCCACATACACAATCCGTTTGCCGCGCACGCTGTCGAGGCTGGCTTGCTGCGTCCCCGCGCCATGGCTGTGGGCAGCATCCACCGTCGCGCGTTCCAGCGCATCGCATTCGCTTTGCACCAGTTCGAGAAGCGCCAACGCCTGATCGCGGCTTTTGCGTAACGCGAGCGCCGCGTCTTGTTCCTGCAGCGCACGCTGTTCAGCGGCCTCACGGCGGCTCGTATGCAGCGCCATCCGCTGGTTGGTGTCGGCCAGCTTGTCGCGCAGCCTTGATATCTCGGCTTCGAGATCGGCGGGATCCGTCGGCGGCTGGCGCGTGGCCAAGGCGGTGAGTTGCGCGATCTGCTGGTTGAGCGCGGCGATCGATGCGTCGCGCTGCATGCTGAGTTGCTGCAAGCGGCTTTGCTGCCGCTCGGCTTTCTCCTTCAACTCGGCGTTTTCCGTTTCGAGCGCAACCAGCCTGCGGATATCCGCGCGATTCGCCGCGCCAACCAGATGCGACAGCATGTGCAATTCGCCGAACGCTCTCCGGCGCACGTACAAGGTCGCATACGGATGCGTCATCAAAGCCCAGTAAGCAGGCGGGATGTCACCGCTCTTCAGCGCTTCGTCCCAGAGCTTCAGCAGTTCGACGTCGTCGGCGGCTTTGTCGAAGCGGCGGATTGCCGCCGCATAGTGCTCGTCAAGCAGCTTGTGCAGAGCTTTGGCGCCCGCGCCGCCATCGATCGCGAGTTCGACGGCCGAGTGATGAATCTCCAGATCGCTCGCGTCCCGGCTATTGAGGCCGGTGAATTTAGGCACCAGTTTGCGCAGTTCGTGCGTGCTGAGACAGGTGCCGATGATCGAACAATGCAGTTGGCCATCGAGCTCGGCGAGGCGCGCGCGCCGTCTGGCGGTCGGGAGCGATACCTTGGCGGGCGTGCAGCACGGATCGGCCGGGCCCAAGCCGGCGCCGGCGAGTTCGTCGCTGGACAGCTTGAGACGCGGGGGCTTGGCAAGACGAAACGGGGGCGTGTGCATGAGGACCTCGAATCCGGTTCTGGCGTCAGGCGGCCTGAACGTGCGTGCCGGACGCGCGCGCCATGCGGGCGCCGCTGGCGATATAGCTGCACGTATATAACGATGGACAAACGAAAACCGCACCGCTGCTGGCTCCTGCTTGCTTGTTTCGCTTCGTCGTGCGCGGGTGACGGGCGAGCCATCGCGCGCCACGAAGCATATCGTGATATTCGACAGGATATAACGAAAAGGCGGCGTGAGGGTAGCGAAAGCGGTTTTACCTGGCTTGCGCGAACTCGAGAAACGCCTGCACGGCCAGCGCCCGTTCGAACTTTCGATAGGCAATGGCGACGATATTTTGCCGTCCGCCCAGGTGTCGCCCCCCGATAGCTGCTTAGTCGTCCGCCCAGGTGTCGCCCCTCGATAGCTGCTTAGTCGTCCGCCCAGGCGTCCCCCCCCCCGATAGCGGGCTAGTCGTCCAGCCCGGCGCACTCTACCCAGCCTTGCTATGAACCGGCCAGTTGATGCAGTATTTCGTGACGTGGACAAGCGGGGGAGTTCTATGCCAGTAGTGGATGCATCGTGGGAAGCATGGCTGAGCAGCAATGCAGCGCGTGGTTGCAGCATCGACTCGATGATCGACGCGATGGTGCAAGCCGGTTTCGCCACGGAAGCCGCGCGCGCGGAAGTGCACAAGGCGTTCGGCAAGAATCCGGCGGACGCAGGGGGCTCGCCACCGGCAGCGGCTGAGGCCGCGCTGGTAAAAGCCGGGCCGCAAACCTACCAGTACGATGCGTCGCCTGTTGCGCGCGGCAATGTGATCCGTGCGCACGATCGCGACGTCCGCGTGTTGATGCGCTGCGAGCGGCCGCAAGTGATTGTGTTCGCGGATGTGCTGTCACCTGACGAATGCGACGCGATGATCGAACGCTCGCGTCATCGGCTGAAGCGCTCGACCACGGTCAATCCCGACACCGGCAAGGAAGACGTAATCCTCAACCGCACCAGCGAAGGCATCTGGTACCAGCGCGGGGAAGACGCGTTCATCGAACAGATGGACCGCCGCATATCGAGTCTGATGAACTGGCCGGTTGAAAACGGCGAAGGGCTGCAGATTCTGCATTACGGCACGAGCGGCGAATATCGCCCGCACTTCGATTATTTCCCGCCCGATCAGGGCGGCAGCGCGGTGCATACCGCCCAAGGCGGCCAGCGCGTGGCGACCCTGGTGATCTATCTGAACGACGTGCCCGACGGCGGCGAAACGATTTTCCCGGAAGCGGGCATCTCAGTCGCGGCAGTAAAGGGTGGCGCGGTCTATTTCCGCTATATGAACGGCCAGCGGCAACTCGATCCGCTGACCTTGCACGGCGGCGCACCGGTGCTCGGCGGCGACAAATGGATCATGACGAAGTGGATGCGCGAGCGGGCCTACGGCTGAGGCGCGCGCTATTCGGCCGCACGACGTGCGGCGGCTTTGCCCGCCGGGCCGTTAACCGTGCCGCAACGGCTGCCGGCGATCAGGCACATCTCGTCCGCCCAGGGACGGCCGAGTAGTAAATTTCGTAGGTCGCGCCGCGTCGAATCCGACGCTGAATGCGTTTCAGCCAAGACCCATTTCCGAATCGTCGCGTGAAATACGACGGGATGGCCACCTATCATCCTTTGCTTTCCTCAGCATCGCCCGATTGGCCGCGCGTCCGGTCTGCGCGCGCTGAACGAGCGAACTCTGAATGTGGGATGAGACGTATGCCTGTCGTAAACGATGCCGTGAAAACCTGGTTGAACAGTCATGTCGAGCGCGGCTTTAGCCCTGCGGTGTTGGTGGATGCCATGGTGGGCGCCGGCTTCGAGTCGGAACTTGCGCGAGCCACGGTGAACGCTTCGTTCGAGGCTGCCGGAGCGGCTCGCGTGGCTCCTGTTGCTGTTGCCGCCGCCGCGCGATGCGGTGTCGAGGCGGCCACAGGCGAATACCGCTACGATCCGGCGCCGGTCGCGGCGGGCAATCTGATTCGTGCCTACGATCGCGACGTCAAGGTGCTGATGCGCTGCGAGCGGCCGCAGATCGTCGCGTTCGCCGATGTGATGTCGGACGAAGAATGCGACGAGATGATCGAACGGTCGCGCCCCTTGCTCAAGCGGTCCACTACCGTCAATCCTGAGAGCGGCTCGAATGACGTGATTCCGAATCGCACCAGCGAAGGCGCCTGGTATCACCGAGGTGCGGACCCATTCCTCGAACGGCTCGAACAGCGCTTTGCCAGCTTGATGAACTGGCCGGTCGAGAATGGTGAAGGGTTGCAGGTGCTGAGGTATGGGGTCGGCGCCGAGTATCGGTCACATTTCGATTATTTTCCGCCTGCGCAGACGGGCAGTGCCGTGCATATGGCGCGCGGCGGGCAGCGGGTTGCGACGCTGGTTTTGTACCTCAACGACGTGGCTGCGGGAGGGGAGACTTTTTTCCCCGATGCTGGCGTGTCGATTGCCCCGAGGCGGGGTGGCGCTGTCTATTTTCGCTACATGAACGGGGCGCGGCAGCTCGATCCTTTGAGCTTGCATGGGGGCGCACCGGTTCTGGCAGGCGAGAAGTGGATCATGACCAAGTGGGTCAGGGAAGGGGTTTTTGCTTAGTGCCCCCGGCGCGTTTCGCTCAAGCCGTCTTGTAGACGTCCGGATTGTGCAGTTCCATATAGCGCTCCGGCGCCGTCAGTTCCTTGAAACCGTGCGGTTTGTAGACGTGGTGAGCGTCTGTCGTCACCAGCACGATTCTGCGCAAGCCGGTCAGCGAGGGGCTGGCGAATACGTGCTTCATCAACGCTGACGCGTATCCTTTGCCACGGTGCGCCGGCAGCACGAAGACATCGCACAGGTAGGCGAATGTCGCCTGGTCGGTTACCAGGCGAGCAAAAGCGATCTGCCTGCCTTCGATATACGCGCCGAAACATAGCGACCCCTCTATCGCCCGGTCGAACGTCTCGCGTGGCATGCCCTTCGCCCATGCCGTCTCCTGCGAGAGGAACGCGTAGATCATCTCGATGTCGAGGTCGGCCTTGTTGCCCGAAATCGTCAGCTCGTTTTCTTGCACCGCGTGTCTCCGCCTGTGCTGGTTAAGCAATCAAAGGATGCGGCGCCGGTTGGGCGCTGCTGCTTCAATTCCCGCTTCAATTCCCGCTTCAAACCCTGCCACCCGGCCCGCGTTGCGCTCAGCTCTTCGCCGGGTCCTCGACGCTGCGCGAACCGCCGCCGATACTCTGTCCGGCATCGCGTGCGAGCGCCAGGTAGCCGGTCACGGACACCAGCGTCAGCACCCCGGCGAACAGAAACGCCAGGCGGAAATCGTCCAGGGTGAATACATGGCCGGTCGTCTCGCCGTTGAAGAGCGCTGCCGCACGCAGCGAGACGGCACCGAAGGCAATGCCCAAACCGATCGTCATCTGGGCCGCGGCGCTCCATAGCGTGCTCGCTGCGCTCATCTGCGGTTGGGCGACGTCGGCGTAGGCGAGGGTGGCGAGCGTCGAGAATTGCATCGAGCGCGCTACGCCGTAAATGAACACGACGAACAACACCAGCATGAGCGGCACGTTCGGTGTCAACATCCCGCAGGCAATGATGAAAACACCGGCCACCGTCACATCGACAATCGACACCATCCGGAAACCGTAGCGTTGCAAGATGCGTGTGGTGAGTGCCTTCATGCCGAGGTTGCCGAGCGCGCTCGCGAGCAACAACAGGCCCGATTTGAACGCCGACAACCCAAAACCGACCTGGAACAGCAGCGGCATCAGATACGGAACCGCGCCGATACCGATGCGGGTGAACGAACCGGTCACCACTGTCACGGAAAAAGTCGGGATTTTCAGCGTGGATACATCGATCAGCGGATGCGGATGACGCTTCGCATGCTGGAACGCCACCACGCCCATCAGCAATCCGCCGGCGATGATCGCACCAGCCACCCAGGGATTCTCGCCGGGTTGGCTAGCCAGTTCCGCACCATAGAGAATCGCCGTCAGCGTCGTGGCGCTCAGCAGGAGGCCAACGACGTCGAGCGGTTTGCGTTCGGTGCCGCGCAGGTTCGGCACCAGCGCGAGCGCAACGGCCATTGCTGCCAGACCGAAGGGCACGTTCAGCAGAAAGATCCAGCGCCACGACGCATAAGTGGTGATGAAGCCGCCCACCGGCGGTCCGACCACCGGCGCAGCAATGGCCGGCCATGTGATGGTCGAGATCGCCTGCATCATGCGGCTCTTCTCCGTGTTGCGGACCACGATCAACCGGCCCACCGGCACCATCATCGCGCCGCCCATGCCTTGCAGCAGCCGCGCGGCCGTAAATTCAGTCACGTTCTGCGACAGGCCGCACAACACCGAAGCCACCGTGAACACGCCGATCGCGCTGAAGAACACCGTGCGCGAGCCGCAGCGGTCGGCTACCCAGCCGCTCGCCGGGATGAAAATCGCCAGCGCCAGCATATAGGCCGTCATGCCGAGGCTCAGGCTGTTCGGCCCGACGCCGAACGAGTGCGCCATCTGTGGCAGCGCGGTCGCGATCACCGTGGTGTCGAGGTACTCCATGAAGAACGTGGCCGCGACGATATACGGCAGCCAGCCGATGTGCGAGTTGCGTGCGCCGCCGCCGGTCATTGCGCCTTCCTCATCGCACCGCGCGCGGATTCGATGACGCCGCCACCGTGCCGGCGCGTACCGCGAGATGGTTCTGACTTCATGTTCTTGCGACTACCTTTCGGAAACGTGTTTCCGGCATGCGTGTATAGACGACCAATGAGATCGCGGCCCATACGCTGACGTACCTGGAACAATAGGGATCATGGCCGCTAGCCTTGAATCGTAACGCAACAAACCCGCTTGTACCGCCGAGGATCGCAATGGTCAGTGCGTAAGGCAAGCCGACGACACGGCGGTGTTGACGGTATCAACGCCGTGTTCGCGGCTCGTTTCGGTTGCAAAAGGCCTCTGGTCTCCCGCTTTCAGGTCGTGATGGACTTGCGCACCGTCTCGCGCTGTCCATGTGGCTCAGTCCTTCGCCGCGTATTCCCGATCGAGTTTGTCATACAGCGGTTTGTTCACAAGGCGCTGGCGTTCGCTGAACGGCGCGACTAGCGTCGCGTCTTCATCGAGGCGGCCATTGCTCTTCAACGTACCGAGCGCGCGCTGCATGCCGAGCACCGCGCCTTGCAGTGCCGCGTTCGCATACAGGACGATCCCGTAGCCAAGTTTGGCGAGCGCTTCGCGCGATTGCACCGGCGTCTTGCCGCCGATCACGATGTTGATCAGTTGCGGCTTGTCGAACAGCGACGGCAAACGCTCGATGTCGGCAAGCGATTCGGTCGCTTCGATAAACAGAATGTCCGCGCCGGCCTCGATGAAGCGATGGCCGCGTTCGATCGCGTCTTCGATGCCGTGGACCGCGGCCGAATCGGTGCGCGCCATGATCTGCAGATTGCCGTCTTCGCGCGCATCGACTGCCGCGCGGATCTTGCCGACCATCTCGCTTGTGCTGACCACTTCCTTGCCGGCGAAGTGGCCGCATTTCTTAGGCATGATCTGGTCTTCGAACTGGATCACGTCGGCACCGCTGCGCTCGAGCACGCGCACGGTCTGGCGCACGTTCAGCGCGTTGCCGAAGCCGGTGTCGGCGTCGACGATCAGCGGCAGCGCGACCGCGTCGCGAATCCGCGCGCAATGCTCGGCGACTTCGGCAAGGCCGATGAAGCCGAGATCGGGCAGGCCGAGCGACATGTTGGTGACGCCCGCGCCCGTGATGTAGATCGCTTCGAAGCCGGCGTCTTCGATCACGCGCGCACTCATTGCGTTGAAGGCGCCCGGCACGAGCAGGCCCTGGCGTTGGTTGACTTTGGCGCGGAAGTTGGCGCGGCGGGTAGCGGAAGTGGTCATGACTGTATATCTCCAGATAGGGAAGCGAGTAATAGAACGCTGACTCGAATTTGCAGGAAGCATGCCATTCGCGGGCTCTCAGGATTTGTGCCGAGCAATCAGCAGGTTAGGCGAAAAGAGAACGGTGACGCGGTTCATGGCAGAATACTGGAACGTTCCATGAAACGTTTCATGAAACGTTCCAGTCACGAGCGGAGCGTTGCGGTGCCCACTTTCACGTCGTCCCTTGCCAATCCCCATCCCGGCCGCCCAGGCGTTGCCTTGGTCAGTATCAGCCGCTTGCAATCGCTTTGCGAGACAGTCGCGCCGCGTTACACCGGGCGAGCCCGGTTCTTTTCGGTCCGGGAAGGTTACGGTGCCGCCGTCACGGCCCTGCAGGCCTATGTGGACGCGGGTTCGGTCGATGTCGTGCTGGCAGCCGGATCGAACGGCGCCTACCTGCGCGACAACCTGAGCGTGCCGGTGGTGATGGTCAAGGTGAACGGCTTCGACGTGCTGAGCGCAATCACCCGCGCCACGACGACCTGGCCTGGCGCGCAGATCGGTCTTGTCCTGCACGAAACCATCTCGCACGAACTCGCGGACCTGAGCGCGTGGCTGAACGTCGGCCTGAAACAGCGCGCCTACCGCTCGGTCGACGAAGTGCGGCTCGCGGTCGCCGGCCTCGCAGCAGAGGGCTGCAGCGTCATCATCGGTCCCGGCATGGCCTGCGATTTTGCCCAGCAAGCCGGTCTGGAGAGCGTCTTCCTGTACTCGCTGGGCGCGGTCGAAGAAGCGTTCGAACGCTCGGTCGAGCTGGCGCGCGTGAGCCGCCAGAAGGAATCGAAGCGGGTACGCCTGAATACGATCGTCGCCCATTTGCGCGACGGCGTGGCCGCCTTCGACGACGCCGGTCGGCTCGAAGCAGTCAATCCGGCGATGCTCGATCTGCTCGGACTCGACCGCGAACAGGACGTCCCGGCCCAATTGACGCGCGCCATTGGCCCGTTGCTGCGCGAGACGCTCGGGCACGACATGCCGGTTGAGGAGCGTATCGAGCAGATCGGCGGCCGCGCGCTGATCGTCAACTGTGTGCCGATCGTCGAGCAGGGCTTGCGTTCCGGCTCGGTGGTCACGGTGCAGGACGCGCTGGTCGCGCAGCGGATCGACCGCTCGCTGCGTACCAGCCAGCGGCCGAAGCATCTGGTCGCGCGGCACCATCTGGACGACCTGGTCGGCAGCTCGGCGGCACTCGAGCGGGTGCGGCGGCTTGCGCGCGCGGGCGCGGCTCACGATGCCACCGTGCTGTTGAGCGGGGAAAGCGGCACCGGCAAGGAACTGGTCGCGCAGGGCATCCACAATGCCAGCCGGCGGCGCGGCAATCCGTTTGTCGCCTTCAATTGCGCGGCGCTCCCTGAAGGGCTGATCGAAAGCGAACTGTTCGGTCATGAGGAAGGCGCGTTCACCGGCGCGCGCCGGGGCGGCAAGCCGGGCCTCTTCGAAATCGCGCACACCGGCACGATTTTTCTCGACGAAATCGGCGAGATGCCGGCAGCGCTGCAAAGCCGGCTGCTGCGGGTGTTGCAGGAGCGTGAGGTCATGAAGCTCGGCTCCGGGCGCGCGACCCCCGTCGACGTGCGGGTGATTGCCGCCACGCATCGCGATCTGCACGCGCTGGTCGAGCAGGGCGTGTTTCGCGCGGATCTGTATTTTCGGCTGAATCTGCTCCAGATAGAATTGCCGCCGCTGCGCGAAAGACGCGGCGACATCGCGCAACTGGCGCGGCATTTGTTGAACCGCAGCGCGCTCCAATACGGGCTGTCGGGTGCCGCGCTCGAGCGGGTGCTGGCGTTCCTCACGCCTTTGTTCGAGCACTATGCGTGGCCAGGCAATGTGCGGGAGCTGGAAAATCTGCTGGCGCGCGCCGCGATTTATCTGAGCGATTCGGCCGCCGAGGGCTGGCAGGACCTACAGACGGTGTTTCCGGAATTCGGGCGGATGCGGCAGACGGCCACGGACGTGCATGACGCCATGGCTCACGCCCACGCCGCCGGCGACGCCTCAGGCCGTCGCTCACCCACCCGCGAGGATGTCATACGCGCTCTCGAACAGGCCGGCGGCAATCGCGCTGCGGCAAGCCGGGCGTTGGGAATCGGCCGCACAACCCTTTGGCGGCTCATGAGGGACTGACCCGAGGATTGGTGCGGTGCAATAGCCATCGGTAGCCGTTATAATAGCGACAAACTATTGTCATAATTAAAACACACCACTTTACCTATTAAGTAACGTCTGACATACTGACTCCACTTTCCAACCACTCCGAAAGAGGACTCAGTAAATGCCGATCATCAACAGTCAAGTCAAACCGTTCAAGGCACAGGCTTATCACAATGGCGATTTCCAGACCGTCACTGAAGAGAGCCTGAAGGGCAAGTGGTCGGTTTTCGTTTTCTACCCGGCTGACTTCACGTTTGTCTGCCCGACCGAACTGGGTGACCTGGCCGATCGTTACGCCGAATTCAAGAAGCTCGGCGTCGAAATCTACAGCGTGTCGACCGATACGCACTTCACGCACAAGGCATGGCACGACACGTCGGACACGATCCAGAAGATCAAGTACCCGATGCTCGCTGACCCGACGCTGGCAATCTCGCGCAACTTCGACGTGCTGATCGAAGAAGAAGGTCTGGCACTGCGCGGCACGTTCGTGATCAACCCGGAAGGCGAGATCAAGCTGGCCGAAATTCACGACAACGGCATTGGCCGTGACGCTGGCGAACTGCTGCGCAAGGTTCAAGCTGCGCAATACATCGCGGCTCACCCGGGTGAAGTTTGCCCCGCCAAGTGGACGCCGGGCGCTGAAACGCTGACCCCGTCGCTCGACCTGATCGGCAAGATCTAAGGTCTAAAAGCCTCTCGCAATAAGCGCCTCACGGCGCACCGCCGTGCGAACCGCTTCTTACAGCGGTTCGCGCGTCCCCGGGCTGCGCGCCTTCTATCCGGATGCGCGCGGCACCCGGGATCCAACACCCCACGTCACGGAATCGAATAGCCATGCTGGACGCCAATCTCAAGACTCAGTTGAAATCCTACCTCGAAAAGGTTAGCAGGCCTATCGAGATCGTCGCCTCGCTCGACGACAGCGCGAAATCGCAAGAGCTGCTGGCATTGCTGAACGATATCGGGACATTGTCGGAACGCGTCGCCGTGATCGAACGTCGCGGCGACAGCGAGCGCAAACCGTCGTTTTCGATCGGCGAGCCGGGTAAGGAAACGGGCATCCGTTTCGCCGGCATTCCGATGGGGCATGAATTCACGTCGCTCGTCCTCGCGCTTTTGCAGGTCGGCGGCCATCCGGTCAAGCTCGACGATGCGGTGATCGAACAGATCCGCAGCCTCGACGGCGACTATCAATTCGAAACGTATTTTTCGCTGTCGTGTCAGAACTGCCCGGAAGTCGTGCAGGCACTGAACGTGATGGCGCTGATCAACCCGCGCATCCGCCACGTGGCGATCGACGGCGCGCTGTTCCAGAACGAAGTCGAAGCGCGCCAGATCATGGCGGTACCGACCATGTTCATGAACGGCGAAGTGTTCGGCCAGGGCCGCAGCGGTGTGAAGGAAATCCTCGCGAAGCTCGACACCAATGCCGGTGCGCGAGCGGCCAGGGAACTGGAAAAGAAGCCGGTGTTCGATACGCTGATCGTCGGCGGCGGTCCTGCGGGCGCGGCGGCTGCGATTTACTCGGCGCGTAAGGGTATCGCGACGGGTGTCGTGGCGGAGCGCTTCGGCGGCCAGGTGCTCGATACGCTGGCGATCGAGAACTTCGTCTCCGTGACGGAAACGGAGGGGCCGAAGTTCGCCACGGCGCTTGAACAGCACGTGAAGTGCTACGAAGTCGACATCATGGACGTGCAGCGCGCTGAAGCGCTGATCCCGGGCCGCATCAACGAGGTGCGTCTGGCGAACGGCGCGGTGCTGAAGGCGAAGACCATCATTCTGGCGACCGGTGCCCGCTGGCGCGAAATCAATGTGCCGGGCGAGCGCGAGTACCGTAACCACGGCGTGGCGTACTGCCCGCATTGCGATGGTCCGCTGTTCAAGGGCAAGCGCGTTGCGGTGATCGGCGGCGGCAACTCGGGCGTCGAAGCGGCGATCGATCTCGCGGGTATCGTGCGTGAAGTCACGCTGTTCGAATTCGGCGCACAACTGCGTGCCGACGAAGTGCTGCAACGCAAGCTGCGCAGCCTCGCCAATGTGACGATCGTCACGCAGGCGCAGACCACGGAAATCACCGGCGACGGCAAGAAGGTCAACGGTCTGGTCTACAAGGACTTGCGTTCGGGCGAAACGAAGAACATCGAACTCGAAGGCGTGTTCGTGCAGATCGGTCTCGTGCCGAACACCGAATGGCTGAAGGGCACGGTCGAATTGTCGAAGCACGGCGAGATCGTCGTCGATGCACGCGGCGCGACTTCGGTGCCGGGTGTGTTCGCCGCCGGCGACGTGACCACGGTTCCGTTCAAGCAGATCGTGATTGCAGTGGGCGAGGGCGCGAAGGCATCGCTCTCCGCCTTCGATCATCTGATTCGCCGCAGTGATGCAGAGGAAGTGGTGAGCGAAGCGGAAGCCGAAGCGACAGTTTGATGTGCTGCTTATGTGAGTAATGGACGGCGGCCTTCGGGCCGCCGTTTTTGTTTATGGCGGGACCGGACCCGCGTCAATGCGGGCTTGATCATTCGGTGATTTCCGCTGAACGCGGAGCCCATGCCCCGAAGTGCACTGCAGCAAATTGGCAAACACCCGTTTCATTCACCCGCTCGACGCCCACCCCCGCTGCCGCACCCACGGCCCCTTTGTTTGGAGCCTCCCACCTGGGCCAATTCCTTGGCTATCTCGCCCGTCTGGCCATATAAATCTGGGAGCCGGGCAAGGTCCCGCCGGCATGCGTACTGGCCAGCAAGCACCAGCTTGCCGATACCAGGCGACATAAAACAAGGAGGGAGACAATGGCAACATCGCAAGCGGCCCCCGCTCGGTGGGTCGACGGCAAGCGCTATCTGTGGCTGCTCGGTGCGCTGACTATCACCTTGCCGCTGCACGCCGCCAATCTGGCGTTGCAGACCGGCTGGCATATTTTCTGGTGGTTCGGGCCGATTTTCGTGTTCGGCATTATTCCAGTGCTCGATTATCTGATCGGTGACGATCCGAGCAATCCACCCGAGGAAGTCGTCCCCAAGCTCGAACGGGAGCGCTATTACCGCCGGGTGGTCTATCTCGCCACCTTCATCGAGTACGTGTCGTTCTTCGGCGCGCTGTGGATCGTCGGCACGCACACCCTGACGTGGTACGACTATCTCGGCTTTGCGCTATCGCTGGGCGCGGCGACCGGCGTGTCGATCAACACCGCGCACGAGCTCGGCCACAAGACCGATGGCTTCGAGCGATGGCTCGCCAAGATCACGCTGGCGCCGGTCGCCTACGGTCATTTCTTCGTCGAACACAATCGTGGACACCATGTGCGCGTGGCTACGCCGCCCGATCCGGCGAGCGCGCGCTACGGCGAGTCGTTCTGGCGTTTTCTGCCACGCACGGTGTTCGGCAGCATCGCGTCGGCGTGGCGCCTCGAGAAACATCGGCTCGAACGCCTCGGCAAGTCGCCCTGGACATGGCGCAATGAAGTCCTGCACGCGTGGGCCATGACGGCGGTGCTGTGGGGCGCGATGATCGTGCTGTTCGGCAAAACGGCGATTCCGTTTCTGCTGATTCAGGCGGCGTACGGCGCTTCGCTGCTCGAAGTGGTCAATTATCTGGAGCACTACGGGCTCGGCCGTCAGCAACTCGCGAGCGGCCGTTATGAGCGTTGCCAGCCGCAGCACTCGTGGAATAGCAATCGCATCGTGACGAATCTGTTTCTGTACCAGTTGCAGCGTCACGCCGATCATCATGCGAATCCGACGCGTTCTTATCAGGCGCTGCGTCATTTCGACGGCGCGCCGCAATTGCCGTCCGGTTACGCGACGATGATCATGCTCGCGTATGTGCCGCCACTGTGGTTTCGCGTGATGAACCCGCGTGTGGTCGCGCATTATCAAGGCAATATGGCGCAGTCGAATATCCGGCCGGCGATTCGTGAGCGCGTGTTGGCGCAGTTTGCCGGCTAGCGTGCATTGCTTCATGCAAAGAAAAATCCGCCTGGACAATACCGGGCGGATTTTTTGTGGAACTTATCGAATACCCGCGGTGCAGCGCTTAACGCCGGTCGAGCGAATACTTGCCGGGCCCGGTCACG
This sequence comes from Paraburkholderia sp. GAS348, assembly GCF_050434205.1. Taxonomy (NCBI): domain Bacteria; kingdom Pseudomonadati; phylum Pseudomonadota; class Betaproteobacteria; order Burkholderiales; family Burkholderiaceae; genus Paraburkholderia; species Paraburkholderia sp. GAS348. The sequence continues at coordinate 119,227 of NZ_JBNPVT010000016.1, read as the reverse complement.
CACAACAGGAACAAGCCACCCATGATGCTGAGGTTCTTGTAGAAGTTGATCATGTTTTCGTACTGCATCGCACCCGTCATGTTCCAGTAGTGGTGGCCGATGATCGCAGTGGCCAGCGTATAGATTCCAAGCAGCAGCGCAAGCGGCCGCGTATAGAAGCCCACCACCAGCGCAATGCCCACCACGAACTCCATCACCACGGCGATGATCGCCGACAACTCCGGAATTGGCGCGCCGCTCGACGTCATATAAGCGACGGTGCCGGAAAAACCGGTCAGCTTCGACCAGCCGAACATCACGAACAGCACCATCAACAGGATGCGGGCGACGAGAATGCCTGCGTCTTTCTGGTTTTCAAATAGCGTATAGCGCATGATTTTTCTCAAAAGGTAAGGAAGGGTGCGGCTCGCTGCAAACCATGCCGCGAGCCACGCTTAAAGCCGGCCAGATCTATCGGCAGGATGGAGCCGCTTAAGCCCACAACTCCGACACTTCGATGTTACGCAGATCGAACACCAACACCTCCGCGTCGTGACCTTGCGTGAAGGTCAGGGCTTCTTCGCCGCGGACCCGGGCGCCGTCGCCTTCGCCAAGCTCGACGCCGTTCACCGTGACGCTGCCGCGCGCCACCTGAATATAAGCATAGCGATCGCTGGCCAGTTCGAGACGTGCAGTTTCGTCGCCATCGAAGAGACCGGCATAAACCCGCGCATCCTGTTGCAGCTCCAGCGAGCCGTCCGCACCGTCCGGTGACAACACGAGGCGCAACACGCCGCGCTTCTCGTCCACACCAAAGTGACGTTGCTGATAGCGCGGCGCGGTGCCGTTCCGCGCCGGTGCAATCCAGATTTGCATGAAGTGCACGGGCTCGCTCTTCGAATGGTTGTATTCGCTATGCGCGACGCCGGTGCCAGCGCTCATCAGCTGAATGTCGCCAGGCACGATCACCGAGCCGGTCCCCATCGTGTCCTTATGCTCCAGGGCGCCTTCCAGCACGTACGAAAAGATCTCCATGTCGCGGTGCGGGTGCTTGCCGAAACCTTGGGCTGGTGCGACACGGTCGTCGTTGATCACGAGCAGGTCGGAAAAACCGTTCTGCTTCTGATCGTGATAGCTCGCGAAAGAAAACGTATGACGCGAACTGAGCCAGCCGTGCTCCGCACGGCCGCGTTGATTGGCGTGTCTGATATCGAGCATCGTATTTCTCCTTGGTTCTGTTTTGCGATCCGGCCAGAAGTTTGTCCGCGATCCATGAACGACAGTGTAGGTCAATCAGGGTGGCTATAATCGGATGAGAACAAGAAACACTGTCTCGTTTGGGTGGACAATATAATGCAACTTGATGACATGCGGATCTTCGTCGCCACGGTCGACGCCCATAACTTCACCGCGGCGGCAAAGCGGCTAGCGCTGTCGAAGCAGTTCGTCAGCCGGCGCGTAATGGCGCTGGAAGAGGCGCTCGGCGTGCAACTGCTGATCCGCAATACCCGCAAGCTGGCGGTGACCGAGCTGGGCCAGGAGTTCTATGAGCGTGCGCGGCGCATTCTCGGCGAGGTCGAAGACGCCGAACAGGCCATGTCGCTGCGCCGCGCCGGGCCGCGTGGGTTGTTGCGGGTCAGCGCGCCGATGTCGTTCGGGATGATGCATCTGTCGCCATTGGTGGCGAGCTTCCTGCGCGAGCATGGCGATGTGCGCTTCGATATGGAGCTGAGCGATCGCACCGTCGACGTGGTGGGCGAGGGCTTCGATATGGCGATCCGGATCGGCACGTTGCCGGATTCCACGCTGATCGCGCAGAAGCTTGTCGATGTCAGGATGGTGGTGTGTTGTAGTCCGGGGTATGTGCGGCGGCGTGGGGCGCCGCTTCATCCCGCCGATCTGGCGCGGCATTCTTGCCTGTTGTATGGGCATGGCGGGGTGGTGAGTTGGGATTTTGTGGTTGATGGAGTTTCGAAGGGGGTTGAAGTGCATGGGCCGCTGCGGGCTAATAATGGGGAGCTGATTCGCGATGCGGCGGTCGCTGGGCTGGGGATTGTTCGGCTTCCTGAGTTTATTGTTGATGATGCGATTGGCAGCGGCCTGCTCGTGATGGTGTTGGAAGAGTTTCTGCCTACGGCGGCTACTGTCTATGCTGTCTATCCGCAGCATCGGCAGAGCTCGGTCACGATTCGGGCTTTTGTGGCGTTTTTAAGTGAGAGGTTGAGGGTTTGATCGCAGCACTAGGGCCGGTAACGCTGCAACAATAAGAAAGGCGCGAAACTTCTCGTACCTTTCTTTATAGCGGCGGCGCTGGAAACTTAAGCCATGACGTAAAAAGACGCGCATGCTGTCATAAATCCCCTTGCTGGCCGACTAAGTGTCAGGACCACTCGCGGGCGGCGCCATCAGCGCCTGAACGGGTGAACGGTACGGACTTTCCGGGACGATCATCATGGCTTGCAGCAGACGGAGTTTCTTCAGGTTAATCGGCGCGGCGTCGCTCGCCGGCAGCACCGCGGCATGGCGCACTGCACGCGCGGCGGGTATGAGTGCCGCAGGCGCCGCGGCGGCCTACGAGGTCGTGCACAGCGACGCCGAATGGCACAAGCTCCTGACGGACGCGCAGTACCGCGTGCTGCGCGAAGCGGGCACGGAGCGGCCATTCAGCAGCCCGCTGAACGACGAGCACCGCGCCGGCACATTCGCGTGCGCCGGTTGCGCACTGCCGCTGTTTTCGTCAACGACGAAATTCGATAGCGGCACCGGCTGGCCGAGTTTCTGGCAGCCGCTGGATCACGCGGTCATCACGCATACCGACAAGTCGTTCGGCATGACGCGCGACGAAGTGCTGTGCCGGCGCTGCGGCAGCCATCTGGGTCACGTATTCGACGACGGCCCCAAACCGACCGGCCTGCGCTATTGCATGAACGGCCTCGCTTTAACATTCACGCCCGCCTCGCGCGGCACGAGCTGATCGAATCAGGACGAACATCATGAACATCGAGAAACGCATCATTGGCAAACCGTCCCGCTCACGCGGAGCGGCCATCGCACTGTCGGTCGGGCTCGGCGCGCTGGCGCTGCTGCTGGCGCAGCGCGTGGCATTCTCGTCGGAAGCCGGGGTTATGATTGCGCCCCCCGCACTCGACGAGCCGATCTCCGCCACGACCGCGCACGAAGAAACCGCCGTGTTCGCGGGCGGCTGCTTCTGGGGCGTGCAGGGCGTGTTCCAGCACGTGCGAGGCGTCACAAAGGCGGTGTCGGGTTATTCAGGCGGCCAGCGCGACACCGCGCAGTACGAAACCGTTAGTGGCGGCGACACCGGCCATGCGGAATCCGTGCAGGTCACGTTCGACCCCACCAAGGTCACCTACGGGCAGTTGTTGCAGATCTACTTCTCGGTGATTCAGGATCCGACCGAGTTGAACCGGCAGGGGCCGGACAGCGGCACGCAATACCGTTCGGCAGTGTTCCCGCTGAACGACACGCAGCGGCATATCGCGCAAAGTTACATCGCGCAACTCGATAAGGCACACGCCTTCCCGGCGGCGATCGTCACGAAAACCGAGCCGTTCAAGGGTTTCTATCCTGCCGAGTCCTACCATCAGAACTACCTGACGTTGCATCCGAACTCCGCGTATATCGCAATCAACGACATGCCGAAGGTCGCCAACCTGAAGCGCCTGTTTCCGAATCTCTATCGCGACAAGCCTGTGCTGGTCGAAGCGGGGCAATAAAGCGGCAATCTCCCTGTTTCGGCGTCGCATCGCGCGGCGCCGGACGTTTTTTTGTGGCTGTATTCTGCCTGTCACCACCGCCACGGCGCGCTTGCCTGCGTCCGTCGGTCTGTCCTTGCGTTGTTCCGATCCGAGCCGGCTCTCCGGCGACCTGGCCCGCATTTTGCAAAGGAGCGTGCGTCGGCAAATCTTTCGCACGTCTCTGTTCGTACCAATGCCCAATTTATGGGGCGGCATCGGGTTCGGATAATGCATTTTGTCGGGCAATGCGTGTCGTCTGCTGAAAGAATTACATGCCGCGCGTAGCATTGCGCCGGTCGCCCGGAGGTTTGCAAACCATTGCGGACCTCGGGTGAGAACCCAACCCCCTTCGCGATACGCGAGAACGGAGGCTTCTGGTGTTGATCAGCCGTAGAAAGCGGATCGGCAAGATTCGCCATAAACAAACAAGCATCGCGGCAACATCTCTGGTCGCCGTGACCCTCGGCGGTATCGGCGTCTTGCCGGCTTCGGCCCTGGCCCAAACCCCTTCGCCGCTGGGCGAATGGCAGTACTCCGTGGGCATTCCGCTGCAGAAGATGTGGCAGCCGGAGATTCCGGAATGGCAGGTGCGCATCGGCGCGGCGGCGTCGTTCCAGCCGCGTTATGAGGGCTCCGACCGGTATCACGTGATGGCCGGTCCGAGCATCGACGTGCGCTATAAGGACCTGTTCTACTTTTCCAGCGGCGAAGGCCTTGGGGTCAACTTCGCGCAAGGGCAGAACTGGCGCGCGAGTCTCGGGGCCGTCTACGATCTCGGGCGTCGCGGCCATGACGATCCGGAGGAGCTGAACGGTCTCGGCAACATCAATCAGGCGCCAGGCGTCAAACTCTCTGGGGAATATGTCGTGTCGAAAGATTTCCCGCTCGTGCTGCGCGCCGACGTCCGGCGCTATTTCGGCGGCTCGAACGGCTGGATCGGCGATCTCGGCGCTTATCTGCCGATGCCGGGCAGCACGAAAAAATTCTTCTGGTTCGCGGGGCCGAACGTGACACTCGCGGACTCTAAGTACATGAACAGCTGGTACGGTGTGAATCAGAATCAGGCGGCGCACTCGCAATACTCGGAGTATCACGCGAGCGCCGGATTCAAGTCGGTGGGCTTCGGCATTAGTGCGGTGTGGCTGTTCGATAAGCACTGGTTTGCCACCGCCGACGGCGCATTTGAAGAACTGGTCGGCAGCGCGGGCAATAGTCCGATTACGCACAGCAGGGCCACCGGTGTGGCCGATATCTCAATCAACTATCGCTTCTGATGCGGCGTTTCTGTGTTTGAGTCTGGGGAGAACGTGCTGCGGTGACGTTGGGACGCAGGTGCGCCCGCGCATCGGCCTGCGTCTCACGATCCCAGCGCTTCAGCCACGGCATGATGAATTCCGCAAAACCGTCCGCAGGCGGTGACAGCGCACGTTCGGTCGAGCGATACACGCAAACCTCGCGGATCGTCTCGGGATCGACGATGCGTTTCATCACCAGCCCGAAGGTTCGCGCGAGCGGCGAAGCCGCTCCGCCGCCGCGCCGATACTGTGCAAATCGACGATGGCGAGAAACGCTTCGAACTGACGGATGGTGACGCGCGTGAGTGGCATCAGGCGATTCTAAAGAAAAACTTACTAATCGTGAAAAAACGATTGATTGCAGGCAGCTAGCCATTGGTCGACACTTGTCCTGGTCGACGCGAAGCGGGTAACGCGCTTAGACTTCCGTCTCGCCCACGCGGCTACGATCAGGCTGCAACGGCCCACATCCAGGGTATACGCAGGCCGCAGTCCAGCCACACGCGGGGCCCCACTCAAGGAATTGCCATGTTCGACCACATTCCCGCCTATCCGGGCGACCCGATCCTGAGCCTGAACGAGGATTTTCAACTCGATCCGCGGCCCAACAAGGTCAACCTGAGCATCGGCATCTATTTCGACGACGCCGGCAAGCTGCCGGTGATGGACGCCGTGCGGCGTGCCGAAACCGCGCTGCTCGGCGCGATCGGCCCGCGCTCCTACCTGCCGATGGCCGGTCTGCCGCTCTACCGCGACGCAGCACAGGCGCTGGTGTTCGGTGCCGACAGCGAAACGCGTGCAGCGGGCCGCATCGCGACCTTGCAGACCATCGGCGGCTCAGGCGCACTGAAAGTCGGCGCGGATTTTCTGAAGCGCTATTTCCCAGCCTCGCAGATATGGATCAGCGATCCGAGTTGGGAAAACCATCGCGTGGTGTTCGAAGGCGCGGGCCTCACGGTCAACACCTATCCCTATTACGACGAAAAGACCGGTGGCCTGCGTTTCGCCGACATGATCGAGACGATCGGCCGTTTGCCGGAACGGAGCATCGTGCTGCTGCACGCGTGCTGCCACAATCCGACCGGCGTCGACCTGAGCCCGGCGCAATGGGCGGAACTGGTGCCGGTATTGCAGCGCCGCAAGCTGATTGCGTTTGTCGACATGGCGTATCAAGGTTTCGGCGCGGGCCTCGAGGAGGACGCCGCCTGCGTGCGCCTGCTCGCCGATGCGGGTGTGCCGCTGATCGCCGCCAATTCGTTCTCGAAGAACTTCTCGCTGTACGGCGAGCGCTGCGGCGCGTTGAGCGTGGTGTGCAAGAGCAAGGAAGAGGCGGCGCGCGTGCTCGGTCAATTGATGTCGACGGTGCGCGCCAATTACAGCAATCCGCCGACGCATGGCGCGCGTCTCGTCGCCAATGTGCTGTCGGACGCTTCCTTACGTGCTTCGTGGGAAGCCGAGCTTGCCACCATGCGCGAACGGATTCTCGCCATGCGCGGCACGATTCACGAAGGCCTTGCCGGCCGCGTCGATGAAGTGATGCGCGCGCGTTACGTCGCGCAGCGCGGCATGTTCACGTACACGGGCTTGAGTGAAGCTCAGGTCGAGCGTTTGCGCAGCGAATACGCGGTGTATGTGCTGCGTTCGGGACGCATGTGTGTCGCAGGCTTGAATGCGCGCAATGCCGGCTATGTGGCGTCGTCGATCGCGGCGGTGGTGGCGGGCGCATAACGGCTTCGCATAGCGGCTGTTACTCGCAACGGCCGAACGTAGCCAACGACAGCGAACGTTCGCGAGCGATAACAACGGAGACCTTGATGACGACTCTTGAAATGCAGCCGGCGAGCCCGCCGAAGGCCGCCGCGATGCATCCGGACGAATGGCGCGCGCGCGTGCAACTGGCCGCGTGCTATCGCATCTTCGATATGCTCGGCTGGACCGAGATGATCTACAACCACATCACGTTGCGCGTGCCGGCGAGCGTGAGCGGCGGCGAGCGCCACTTCCTGATCAATCCATTTGGCCTGCACTACAGCGAAGTGACGGCGAGCAATCTCGTGAAGATCGACACACAAGGACGCGTGCTCGACAACTCGCCGTATCCGGTGAATCCCGCGGGTTTCGTCGTGCATGCGGCAATTCACGAAGGCTTGCCCGATGCGCACTGCGTGATGCACACGCACACCACGGCCGGCGTCGCGGTGGCATGCCTCGAAAACGGCTTGGAGCAAACCAACTTCTATAGCGCACAGTTGCATGACCGCATCGCGTATCACGACTTCGAAGGCATCACGGTGCATGCGGAAGAAGGGCCGCGTCTGCTCGAACATATCGGCGACAAACAGGCGGTGATCTTGCGCAACCATGGCCTGCTCGCATGGGGCCGCACGTTGCCGCAGACTTTCGCTATTCTGTGGACGCTCAACCGCGCATGCGAAATCCAGATGGCCACGTTCTCGATGGGCCGCGCGCGGCCGGTGCCGGAAGACGTGGCGATCCGCTGCTCGCGCGACTCGTTGCAGTTCGATCCGCGTCACGGTGGGGGGCAGGATGTGTTCGACGCGTTGGTGCGGCGCGTGGATCGCATCGACGCGAGCTATAAGGATTAATGCGAGGACTAGCGCGAAATATGAGGTGCGGATTGATCCCAGGATTAAAGCAAGGATTGAAGCGATGAAAGTAGCAATCTACGGTGCAGGCGCGATCGGCGGCTGGATGGGGGTGAAACTCGCGCAGGCCGGCCACGACGTGAGCGTGGTGGCGCGCGGCGCAACGCTCAGTGCCTTGCAGCAGCATGGCTTGCGTCTGATCGAAGGCGGCGTGACGCACACCTTGAAGGTGAAAGCGAGCGAACAGCCGGCGGATCTCGGCGTTCAGGATCTCGTCGTGGTGGCGGTCAAAGGTCCGGCAATGGCGTCGGTGGCCGCGCACATCGCGCCGCTGCTGAACCCGCAGACGACCGTGCTGACAGCGATGAACGGCGTGCCATGGTGGTTCTGCGACGGACTCGGCCGCGATTTCGCCGGCAAGCGGCTGAAGTCGATCGATCCTTACGGCGCGATCGCCGCTGCGATTCCGACCGTACAGACGGTGGGCTGCGTGGTGCATGCCAGCTGTCTGATCGAATCGCCTGGCGTCATCAGGCATCATCAGGGCAACGGGCTGATCGTCGGCGAGGCGTCGGGGCAACCGAGCGCACGCGTCAAAACGCTCACCGCCATGCTGGCCGCAGCAGGCTTCAATGCGTCGATGTCGAAGCAGATTCAGCGCGACGTCTGGTACAAGCTGTGGGGCAACATGACGATGAATCCGGTCAGCGCCATCACCGGCGCGACCACCGACCGGATTCTCAGCGACGAACTGGTGCGCAACTTCGTCACGAGCATCATGCTGGAAGCAAAGGAGATCGGCGCGCGCTTCGGTATTCCGATCGAGCAGGCGCCGGCGGATCGCCACGAGGTCACGCTCAAACTCGGCGCGATGAAAACCTCGATGCTGCAGGACGTGCAGGCGGGCAAGGCGGTCGAACTCGATGCGCTGGTGGCCGCGGTGCGTGAACTGGGGCAGCTTACCGATGTGCCGACGCCGTACACGGACGCGTTGCTTGGGCTTGCGCGCTTGCATGCGAGCACGTTGGGGTTGTATCCGCGGCAGTGTGCGCTCTGAATCGGTTGGGAATTGGGGGCTCGGAACGCGTGTCGGTGGACCTTGCTAGTCCGCCCCAGCCGCATGCGAAGTCTGCCGCGCGTGCTGCACGCTCGCCACCACCTGGCATTCCTCGATCATCGCGCGGAACGTCGGCGCCGCATGTGAAGCGCCGGTCGCGCCCATCTCCGGGCCGCCTTCGGGCGCGCCCCCAACGCCAACTACCAGCGCCGCCCTTGGCCGCCATTCCCGCGTGCGCCGCAGCATGTTGCGCAGATACGGCGGCGATTCCGGCGCGTCGAGCGAGATGATGCAGATGATCGGCGCGTCCTTGAAGCTCGGTTCGTCGGCTCGCGCGCTGCGATAACCCGAATGCGTGGCCATCATCGGCGCGAGCCCGTGACGCCCGAGCAATTGCACGGCGATCGCGACGGTGACCTCGTCGAATGCGCCGCGTCCAGGCACGCACAGCACCGACGTCCTTTCGCTTTCATGGCGCAGCTGCGGGCGTGCCGAAATGTGGCCGTCGGGCCGCTCCGAAAGATCAGCCGTCGCCGAAGCCGATATCGCCTCGGCGGCGTCGGCTGGTTCCGTGCGCGACAGGCGATCCGGCAGTCCGTCGGCGATTTCCAGGTTTTCGACAATATCGACCAGCGCGTCATTGATTCGCGCCAGTTGCTCAGGCATCAACACCCCGCGCATCGCATCGTTGCGCGCGAGCTTGAGGCCCTCGAGCGCGACATTGTCGTAGTAATCGATCAGCGACATCTCGCGCAGTAGGCGCTCGGCCTGCACGATGGCTTCATGCGGATCGTCCGCCAGAATCCGCTGATAGAAGTTCTGCGCCGGCGTCAGCGCGGGCTGGTCGCCCAGCAGCACCGTGAGGAAGTTCAGACGATCGGCGTAGCGGCCCAGCGTAACGACGCACAGCGTGAGCGGCGTGGACAGCACGAGGCCGATCGGCCCCCATAGCCAGCTCCAGAAAATCGCCGCCACTACCACCGCCAGCGGCGACAACCCGGAGCGATGACCGTACAGCAGCGGCTCGGCGATTTGCCCGGCGGCCACGTCGACCACGATAAACAGGATCAGCGTGTAGACCGCCATGGTCCATTGAGGCTGAATGGCGGCGGCGAGAAACACGGCAAGAATCGCGGCGATCCAGATGCCGATGTACGGCACGAAGCGCAGCAACGCAGCAATCACGCCGAACAGCAGCGCCCCCGGCACGCCGATAATCGCGAGGCCAATGGCGATGATCGCGCCCGCGCTGAGGTTCACGCCCAGTTGCGCGACGAAATAGCGGCTCAGCCGGCCGGCGGCGTCGTTGATTGCGGTGGTAGTGCGGTGCAGATCGCGCGACCCGAACAGACTGATCAAACGGTCGCGCAGGTCTTCGCGTTGCAACAGGATGAAGATCGTCACGACCAGCACGATGAAGGTCGTCTCGATCGGCGCGATCGCCGGTGACAGCGCGCGTTGAGCGAGTTGCATCGGCGTGGGCGACGGCTCGTGCACTTCGACCGGTGTCGGCACCGGGGGCGCATTGCGCGCCGCGCGTCCGGTGAGCCGCGGCGGGCTCGGCTTGCTCGGCGCGACGCGTTGCAGCGTGGCGGCGGCGCGGCTCATCAGCGAATCGGCCCGACCGACGGTTTTCTCCTGCACCGTCTCGATCTTTTGCTCGATCGCCGCCTGATACTGCGGCAGATCACCCGCCAGTTGCACCAGTTGCGCTCCGATCAGGCCGCCGACGGCCAGCAAGGTCGCGAGGGCGAACAGCACGGCGATAAAGATCGACGGCAGCTGGCCCATGTGCAAGCGCCGCAACGCCTGCACCAGCGGCGCGAGCAGAAAGCTGAGCAGCACGGAGAGCGTGATCGGGATCAACACCTCGCGGCCGAAATACAGCGCGCACACCACCACCACACCGGTGATGACCGAGGCCAGACCATGCAGACTGGGTGTGCCCGGTGGGTATACGCGGTTCGGCCGCCCAGGCGGCGGAAACGATATTTTCATGAACAAACTTCTCGATGTTGTGGCGCTGTCGCTTGTATGGAGGGCACACGGATGGAGCGGCGGCGGTCAAGCAAGCGCTTGAGCAATTCATATGCCTGGATTGTAGGCGCTTTGGTGTGCTGCGGCCGTATCCCTTAGCCCATGTGCAAACGCAACAGCTCGAACAGCTGCGAACTCGCATAGAGCAGCAAGCCGATAAAGCCGCCAACAATCGTTCCATTGATGCGGATGTACTGCAAATCTTTGCCAATGTTCAGCTCGATTTGCCGTGACATGTCTCGCGCGTCCCAGTTCTTCACTGTATCGCTGATGTGGCGCGTGAGGAACTGGGCGAAATCCGGCGCCATGGCGCGCGCCGCTTCTTCCAGGTGGTCGTTCAGCGACTGACGCAACGCGGGGTCGTGCGCCAGTTCGTGGCCTACCCATTGGCCCATCGCCATCACTCTCGCGTGCAGGGCCGAATCGCTGCTTTGCAGATCGCGCTTGAGCCATGCGCGCAACTCGCCCCACATGTTCTTCACATACGTGCTCAGCGCTTCGCCTTCCACCAGATAACGCTTCAGTTCTTCGCCCTTCTGCAGGAACGCCGGGTCGCTCTTGAGTTTGACGATCAGCTTCTGCGCGGCGTCGTCGAATTTCTGGCGCAACTGATGGGTGGGGTTCTCGCTGATCTGCTCGAGCATCCGGTTCACCGCATTGGCGATCGCTTCGGCGCCCCTTTCACCGAGCCATGCCGACGGCAGGATCATCTCCATCTTCGGATATTCGCTCTTCACCCACTCGACGATGCGTTCAGCGATAAACTCGCGCGCCTGCGGTTCGCGCAGTAGCGCCACGACCTGTTCGATGCCGGCGTCGAGTAGTTCCTGGTGACGGCCGTCTTTGGTGAGCGTGTCGAGTATCGCACCCATGGATTGCGACAGATCGACTTTGGCGAGCACGTCGCGCAACGCGTCCTTGATGAAGACCTGGATGCGCACGTCGTCGGTCAGTTCGAGAATGCCGCCCGTCAGTTTGACCACGTAGTCGCCCAGACGCGCGGTATTGGCCGGCTTCGTCAGCCAGCCGGTGATGCTTTGCGCCGGGTCGTGTTTCTGGATCAGCCCGACCAGCGACGGCACGTCCAGGAACTTGTCCTGCACGAACACCGCGAGGTTGTCGGCAATCTTGTGCTTGTTCTTCGGAATGATCGCGGTGTGCGCGGAGACGATCGGGATCGGTACCCGGCGAAACAGCGCGACCACGGCGAACCAGTCGGCGAGCGCGCCGACCATGGCCGCTTCGGCCACTGACTTGATGCCGTCCACCCAGAGGCCGCGCGGCATGAAAGCGGTCACGAGGAAAACGCAGGCGGCGGCCGCGAGCAATAGCAGCGGCGTGCGCTTGGCCTTCTTCAATTCGGTCTCTTTGTTCATCGGCAGCGGGGCAGCGGGGTTCAATTCGATTGAAATGTTGCGTTGCGGTTGACGCGATCGTCCAGAAACGCGAGTGTAGCGCCGCTGTTCAGGCAGTGTGGCACCGGTTTGGGACATTCTTTGACCCGCCGGCGCGGTAACATCTGCGGTTAGACTGCGAGGCGATGCTTGGGCGAGTGGCGTGAGCGCCTGCTGAATGAGCGCCGATTTGAGCGCCGAATGAGTGTTGAGTGACGATGCAATTGAACGGAATGGAGGCACAGTGATCAGGTTTCTGCACACCGCGGACTGGCAGATAGGCACGCAATTCGGCCAGTTCGAGCCGGACGAAGCCGCGCACCTCGCGGAAGCGCGCTTCGAAACCGTGCGCCGGATCGCCGAAGAAGCGGCGGCGCGCAAGGTCGACGCCGTGCTGGTCGCAGGCGATGTATTCGATCTGCAGACCGTATCGGACACGGTGATCCGCCGTTTGTTCGGCGCGCTGCAGGCGTTTTCCGGGCCGTGGATCATGCTGCCAGGCAATCACGATGCCGCGCTGGTCGAGAGCGTGTGGACCCGTGCGCAGCGCCTGAACTGTATTGCGTCGAACGTGCGGGTAGTGCTCGAACCCGGCGTGATGACGCTCGACGCCTGCCAGTGCGCGTTGCTCTGCGCACCGCTCACGCAACGTATCACCTACGACGACACGACTGGCTTCTTCGACACAACGGAAACGCCGCACGGCTATCACCGCATCGGGCTCGCGCATGGCAGCGTGAGCGGGATTCTGCAGGAGGGTATCGATTCGTCGAACCCGATCGCCCCCACGCGTGCCGCGAGCGCGCGTCTGGACTATCTGGCGCTCGGCGACTGGCACGGCCATTTGCGCGTCGACGAGCGCACCTGGTATGCCGGCACGCACGAGCAGGACCGGTTCCGCGCCAACGATCCGGGCTTCATGCTCGACGTCACGCTGACCGAGCCTGGCGCCGAGCCGGCAGTTGAAGCGGTGCGGGTGGGTAAATATCAATGGCATCGCTGGGAAGAGACGATCTCGGTGCCGACCGATGTGGATTCGCTCAAGACGCGCCTGAGTGCGTTGGGCAGTCACGACGTGCTGCGGGTGACCGTAGGTGGCACGACCGCACTGGCCGAGGCCGAAGCGATTCACGTCGCGGTGGAAGAGACCCGCGCGCGGGTCCGTGCGCTACGCGTCGATCTGAGTGGCCTGCAGGTGCTGCCCACCGCCGACGACCTCGCCGAACTCGGCGCGCAAAGCGGCTACCTCGCGAAAGTGGTGGCGCGTCTGCGAAGCTTGCAGGAGGATCCGCAGTCCGACCCGCAACAGGTCAAGCGAGCGGCGGACGCGTTACTGCTTCTGGCGCGTTTTCAGCGTGAACTGCCGCGCGAAGCGAGGTCCGCATGAAGCTGGAAAGCATCGCGATTCAGGAGTTCAAGCAGTTCACCGGCCGGCTCGTTATCGACGATCTGCAGCCCGGTCTCAATCTGTTCACCGGCCCGAACGAGGCCGGCAAGAGCACCATCGCCGAAGCCGTGCGAGCGGTGTTCCTCGAACGCTATAAGGCTTCGCATCTGAAAGATCTGCTGCCGTGGGGCAAGGCGAGCGGGCAGCCGTCGGTTGAAGTGACCTTTGCGATGGACGGCACGGCGTGCAGGCTGTCGAAGCAGTTCGTCACCCGGCAGCGCTGCGAGCTGAAGATCGGCCAGGCGGTGTACGGCGAAGATGAAGCCGAAGACAAGCTCGCCGCGTTGCTGGGTTTTTCGCGTGCCGCGCGTGGGCCGCTCAAGGCGGAAAACGCCGGCGTTCCCGGTTTGTTGTGGGTGCAACAAGGCGGCACGCAGGAGGTGCGGGATTCCACGGGGCATGCGGCGCAATATCTGCGCGATGCGCTTTCGCAACTCTCGGGCAGCAGCGAATCCGCAGGCGAGGACGCGCTGATCGCCGCCGTGCAGCGCGAGCTTCGGCAACTGCTCACGGCGCGTACGCAGAAGTCCACCGGGCCGCTGGCCGAGGCCGAACAGGTATTGGCGGCGCTGATTGTCGAGCGCGACGAGCTGGAGCAGCAGCGCCAGCAATTCGACGAGAACATCGTGCGGCTTGCCGCGCAGCAGGAAGCCTTCGACGATGCGCAACGCAAGCGCCCCTGGGAGCTTCATGAGCAGAAAGCCGTGCAGGCGCAACAGCGCGCCGATGCCGCGGCGGAACTCGAACGCAGTCTTCAGGCGCTCTCGCAGTCGCTGCAATTGGGCGAGGCGGAACTGGCGCTTTCCTTGCAACAGGAACAGGCTGCGACGGAACTGGAAGCGGCCGTGGCACGCGAGCGGCAGCAACTTGATGCCGCGCGCTCCAACGTGTCGGCGGTTCAGAACGAACACGCGCAGGCTCAGGCCAGCGTGGCGCGATTCGAACAGGCACACGCCGATGCCAGCCGCGCTCACGAGCTGGCCAACGCCGCAGTGACCGCGGGCGATTTGCGCAGTCAGATAGCGCTGCACCGCACCGAGAGCGAGCGGCTGGAAGCGGCGATCGCGGCCGCTGGCGACGCAAACGAAGCCGTGCTGGAGGCGACGCGTGCGGCGGCGGCGCACGAAATCGACGGGGCGCAACTGAAACGGCTCCAATCGCTCGACGCGGAGTTGACCGTGTTGCGCGCGCGTACTGAAGCGGCGATGACGCGCATCGAATACCGGTTGAATGGCACGATCACCGTCGGCGATGCGAAGGTAAGCGGCGAGGGTGTGCTGCGGCTCGACGAGGAGAAGCTGATCGGTCTCGGCGAGCTCGGCGAACTGCGCGTGATTCCGGGCGTCTCCGATCTGTCGGCGCAGTTGTCTGAACTGGCGTCGCTAGAAGCCCGACATGCACAGTTGCTGCAGGCGTTGGGCGTGGCGTCGCTGGCCGAGGCCGAGGCCAGGCACGAGCAGTGGAAGGCGCTGGTCGCGCAGCAGAAAAGCCAGGCGAAGATTCTCGAGGTGCATGCGCCGCAGGGTATCGACGCGCTGCGTGCCGCGTTGGCTTCGGCTGCCGCCCGGCTGCAGACTTCGAATGAGCGGCTGGCTCTATTGCCCGACGTGTCTGCTGCGCCACCGCTCGACGAAGCACGCCGCAATGCCGACATCGCGCGTGATGCGTTGGAAGCCGCCAGAAAAGTGCTGGCGCAGGCGGCGGAAAGCAAATCCACCGCGACGGCTACGACTGAATCGCTCGCCGGTCAGTTGCAGCGAAAAGAAGCCCAACTGAGCGACGAAGCGTTTTGCCGCAACCGTGCGCAATGGCAGACGAAAATCGTCGAACAGCGTGTGCGGGTTGAGGCGCTCAAAAAACAGCTGGAAGGAAGGGAGCGCGAACTGGAAGCGGCGCGTCTCGACGATCCGGCGGCTGAAGCGAAACGCTATCGTGCGTCGGCGGAGCTTGCGCGCAACGAGCAGCACGAGCGGCAACTGCGGATTGCGCAATTGCGCAGTCAACTGGAGACGGTGGGCGCGTCTGGGCTCGGGGAGCGCCTCGCCGCAGTGAATGCCTCAGTGGAGCAAGCCACGCGCCGCAAGGACGAACTCGGCTTGCGGGCGAGCGCGTTGAGTCTGCTCGACGAGGTGCTCGTCGATGAACGCGATGCGGCGGTGGCGCAGCTGCGTGCGCCGTTGACCGAACGGCTCGGGCACTACCTCAAGCGGATTTTCCCGCAGTCGACGATTGCACTCGGCGACGACCTGAGTCCCGCAACGCTGGATCGTTATGGTCGCGCGGATACGCTCGATGCGTTGAGCTTCGGCACGCGGGAGCAACTTGGTATCCTGACGCGGCTGGCGTATGCGGATCTTTTGAAGGCATCGGGGCGTCCGACCTTGCTGATGCTCGACGACGCCGCGGTGCATACCGACGCGGCGCGGCGCGATGCGATCAAGCGCGCGCTGATCGATGCGGCTACGCGGCACCAGATTCTGGTGTTCACGTGCCATCCGGAGCTTTGGGACGATCTGGGTGTCAGGCAGCGGGCGATTGAGGATTTGAAGGTCGCGGCTTAAGTGGCTGGCGACGCTTTGATGCCGGGTGCAATCACTTTACGATTCTTGAGGATCTTGCGCGGGCCGCTGGGGTGCAAATGGAGGCGGTGGCGAGGGGGATGGGGCGAAACTAACGCACTGTGTTCACTCATACCACCGCGGCGTATAAACCCACTCGCCACCGTCGACGCCGTTAGCGAACGCCCGCGTCGTCGACGACCCCACGATCACCATCGTGCGCATATCGACATCGGAAGAGCGCAGTTCGCCGAGCGTGATCGTGCGCAATGTACTGCCCGGTCTGCCGATATCGCGGCCAAGCACGACTTTGGTCGCCGCCGCGCGATATTCCCGCACGATGTCCAGCGCTTTATCTAACTGCCACGGCCGTGCGCGAGAGATCGGGTTGTAGAAAGCCATCACCAGATCCGCTTCGGCCGCATGCCTGAGGCGCTTCTCGATGATGGTCCACGGTTTCAGATTGTCGGATAACGACAGCATGCAGAAGTCATGACCTAACGGCGCGCCGGCTTGCGCTGCGGTCGCCATGGCAGCGGACACCCCCGGCACGATGGCGAGTTGGACCGCGCGCCAGTCGGCAGTCGTCGAGCCTCCTTCTTCGAGCGCCTCAAGCACCGCAGCCGCCATTGCAAACACACCAGGATCGCCTGACGACACCATCACCACAGACCGCCCTGTGCTAGCGAGTTCGAACGCATGACGCGCCCGCTGCATCTCCTCGCGATTGTCCGTGCCGTGTACGCGTTGATCGGCGCGCAAGGGGCCGGCCATTTTCACGTAGGTGTCGTAGCCGAGAATATCGGTGGCTTCGTTCAGCGCTGTTCGCGCGGCAGGCACCATCAGATCGGCGCTGCCGGGGCCGAGGCCGATCACCGTCAAACGGCCACGTGAGCGGCCAATCGTGTCCGGGTCGATTGCCAACGCTGCCAACGCGAGCGCAACCCCTGCGTCTGCGTCGTCATGCAACGTTTGATAAGGGACGCGCAGCGCGGCATGCAGCAAATTGCCCGGCGGCTCGCCGTCTTCCGGGCGCGGCTGGGCAAAACGCAGCGGCACGTTCAGGCTCGCCGCGGCATCGGCGAGCGCCGGGTCCGCCATGTGTTCGGAAGAGGCCAGCAAGGCCGAGAGCGAGAGCGCCGCAAGACCATGCGCGTCCAACGCCTCGCGCACCAGCGCGGCGATTCGCGCGCCTGAATCCGTCCACGCATCTGAACGGGAGTTTGCGCCGAGGTCGGCGTTCGTAACAGAGCGTGCACCAGCACCGGCGCCAGCACCCGTACCCGTCACCGCCGCCACCACACTCCGCGGATGAATCACCAACTCATCATCCCGTCCATCCCACACACGCGGCGTCACGCGAATCGCGAGACGTGCCGATTCTGCGCGCGGCAGTTGCGCATCATCGAGCCACGGCGCTTCACCCTCGATGCGAGTGCTTTCACCCGCCAGCAGATCCGACACGAAGCGCTTGCCTTGCGCTATATCCGCGAGCGCATAGCCCTCAGGCGGATTGAGCACACACGTGCCGAAACGCAGTTCGCCACTCGTCGTAATCGCAGGCGACACGGCCAACTCAGTAGCAATCTCGCGTGCCATGACGTTGACGCCGGCAAGACCGCCGAGCAACGGCACGACCGCACTGCCATCTTCTGCAACGGCCAGCACCGGCGGCTCGACGCCTTTGTTCGACAACAACGGCGCAACGCAGCGAATCACGATCCCGGCCGCACACAGTGCAATGATCGGCGTGCCGCGTGCATACAGCTCGCAAAGATGCGCGCCGAGTTCCGTGTACGAGACATCAGCCTCGACTCGCCCCTGCAAGGCATGCACCTGGCAACCTGCATACAGCATCTGAATCCGCCGCGCCGTCGCCAGCGCGCCCACGCCGAGAATCACAATCGCGGGTGGCGTCAACCTTGCCATTTTTCCCCCGGCACCACGAGCAGCGAAAAATACGGCGAGGCCATCGGATCGACTTCGTCAAGCGGCACGATGCGCTGATTGCCCATGGTCGCGCGTTCGACATAAAGCGCACGATGCGCGAGCCCCAGTTCGCCGAGCACGCGCCGCACCTTATCGAAATTGCGGCCGAGTTTCATGATGACTGCGGCGTCCGCATCGGCGAGACGCCGGCGCAATTCGTCTTCGGGCAAGACGCCGGAGAGCACCGACAAGCTCTGATTGCGATACACCAGCGGCGAACCGAGTACCGCCGTGCCGCCGAGCATCGAGCACACACCGGGCACGACTTCGGCCTCGAAACGCGCCGCGAGGCGGTCGTGCAAATACATATACGAGCCGTAGAAAAACGGATCGCCTTCACAAATCACCGCGACGTCGCGGCCCGCGTCGAGATGGTCGGCGACGATTTCCGCAGCGGTGTCGTAGAAGTCGGCGATGATCGCTTCATACGAAAGCGGCGGTTCGAGTGCTTCGGTGGTCACGGGATAAACGAGCGGCAGATGCTGTTGAGCGTCGTGCAGATGCGCCTCGATGATGCTGAAGGCATTGCCCTTTTTCCCCTTTGCGACGAAATACGCGACCACCGGTGCCGCTCTCAGCAAACGCAGCGCTTTCAGCGTGATGAGTTCCGGGTCGCCGGGGCCGACGCCGAGTCCGAATAAACGTCCTTGCGCGGTCATTTACTCCACCTCCGTCGCCAGCGCATTCACAGCGGCGGCAGCCATCGCGCTGCCGCCGCGTCGACCGTGAACCACGACGTAGGGCACGCCGCGGCTGTTTTCGGCAAGCATGGCTTTCGATTCGGCCGCGCCGACGAAACCGACCGGAAAACCGAGAATCAGCGCGGGCCTCGGCGCACCGGCATCGAGCATGTCGAGCAGATGAAAGAGGGCGGTCGGTGCGTTGCCGATCACGACGACGCTGCCGGCCAGATGCGGCCGCCACAATTCGAGCGCGGCGGCCGAGCGCGTATTGTCGAGTTCGCGCGCGAGCGCGGGCACGTTTTGATGCGCGAGCGTGCAGATCACTTCGTTGTTCGCTGGCAGCCGTGCGCGCGTGATGCCTTGCGCCACCATGCCGGCGTCGCACAAAATCGGCGCGCCCTGCGCGAGCGCCACACGGCCCGCCGCACCTGCGCCTTCGGAAAACTGAAGATCGTCAATGACGTCGACCATGCCGCAGGCGTGGATCACGCGCACTGCGAGTTTCTCGAGGTCGGCAGGAACGCGCGAGAGATCGGCCTCCGCACGTATCGTCGCGAAGGATTGGCGATAGATCTCCTGACCGTCGCGAATGTAATCAAGCATCTATAGGGCTCCGGGCCGCGTGTGCCAATGGGTCGAGCATGTCGGCGGCCTGTTCGATCGTGAGTTGGTGCGCGACGCACGAGCCGAAACCCGGCTGGCCGTCGCGTCGATAAAGGTCGTAGATGCCGGGCGCCGCGGCCAGCAGTGTGTACGGCGCGCGATGCGCGGCGGCGCATGAGCGCGGACAGCCGCTCAGATGGACGTCGACACCTTTGGGCAAGCGATCCGCTAAAAGCAGCGCGTCGGCTTTGGTATCGGCGAGGCTTTTTGCGCAACCTGTGGAACCGGCGCAGGCGATCAAGTGCGCAATAGGCTGCGCGGGGTCGCAGGCGAGGCCCAGCGCGTTCATTTCAGCGAGCACGGCGGGCGCGGCATTGGCAGCGATATCGGGCAGTAACACGCTTTGCCAGGGCGTCATGCGCAGCGTGCCGTTGCCGCGCTGTTGTGAGAGCGTGGCAAGGCCGCGCAAGGTGGCGGCGTCGAGGCGTCCGAGCGGCGGTTGGCCGCCTACGTGCAGCATTCCCACGACTCGCTGAGCGTGCGCACCGAGCCGCAGCGCGGCATCGGCAGGCGTGGCGCGTCGCCAGTTTGCGAGCGACGTGTCGCGTGACAGTGGGAAATCGACGTACTTTTGAGCGTGCTGCAATACGGCGTCGACGGAATGCGCGGCAAGCAGATGACGCATGCGCGTGGCGTCGGTGGTGGCCAGATCGAGGAACGTATTCAGCAGCGCGCGGACAAGACCCGCGACTTGCGCGGGCAGCACGGCGCCGAGGGCGCCCGCGCTATCCGTGCGAGGGCGCTCTGTGGCGTCACGCGAGTCGGCGTATTCGGCATGCTGGAACGCATCGGTACCCGCATCAGCGTCAGCGTCAGCTTCAGCGTCAGCTTCAGCGTCAACATCCGCGTTCGCCACAGCAGGCGGACAACCCGTCAAACCAAACACGAATCGCACCCCGTCTTCAACTTGCGTCGCTGCCAGCCAGATATCATGCGGATGATCGAGCCTCGCAAGGCGCTCGCCACCATCGAGCAGAAGCGCGAATTTGGGTGATAGCGCCGCGAAACGCGCTTCGGTTTGCAGCAATGCAAGCAGTTCGACGCAGAGCGGCCTCGTATCGAACAGCGCAAATGGATCGCGGCCAGCAGTCGGGCTCAGCATCACATTGCGCACATCGTCCGCAGCGGCCGCCCGAATCGGCCCTAGCCCCGCGTCGACCAGCGCCGCGCTCAACGCCGCTTCATGACCGCTGCGCACGCCGCGCACCTGCAGATTCGCGCGATTGGTCAGCTCGACGACACCGGCCGCATGCTGCGTGCTCGCCTCGGCAATCGCCAAGGCCTGCCCGGCGCTCAGCTCCCCGCCGGGCAATTTGATCCGGCAGATTCCACCATCGCGCGCGGCGACGATGCGCAGCAGCCCTGGACACGCCGAGGGCCGCAGCGCGAGGGCCGCGTCGGGCAAAGCAGTGGAGGAGGGCGGAGCTTGATTCAAGACGGACACCGGGTTTAGCGTCGCGCGACGGCCCGAGCGCCGCCCGGTCGGGCATTGCTGCGGCATCGGTACACCCCGCCCGATGTAGGCTGGCACGAACAGTCTGGCCGGCAGGTCTCCTGGCTGGCAGGTCATGGTCCGCCGCGGCCTTCCCGGTCTAACCAGTGGCACGGAGCGCAGGCGGACTCGCTGCATACAGTTGCGGGGGCAGCCACAGCGACACTGTGTTCCCTCTTCGGCCCCGAAGGGCACCGGCGGCTGTATTATGCCTTTTTTCGAACAGCACAACGAGGCTGGACGCTTTGATCGGCGTGGCACAGCGCATTATTTGAAGATACAGAACGAGGATGGATGCATGCCGGCGTGGCTGACCGTGGTGGGCATAGGCGATGACGGCTTCGCCGGCTTGGGGAGGCCCGCGCGGCGTGCTTTGCTGGAGGCGTCGGTGGTTTATGGCGGCGAACGTCATCTGGCGATGCTGCCCGCGCGCCTCGCCGCGCGCCGGGCGGCATGGCCGAGGCCGTTCGATCTCGCGCCTTTGCTGGCGGAGCGTACCGGGTCCGTGTGTGTGCTGGCGAGCGGGGACCCGATGCTGTTCGGCGTCGGCGCGACGCTGGCGCGGCAGTTGCCGGCAGGTGAGTTGCGGGTGCTGCCTGCGCCGTCGTCGTTGTCGCTGGCGGCCGCGCGGCTTGGCTGGCCGCTGCAGGATGTCGCCACGGTTTCGCTGGTGGGAAGGCCGTTGCCGACGCTGAACGCTCATCTGCACGACGGCGCGCGCGTCTTCGTGCTGAGCGCCGACGGGCGCACGCCCGCCGCGCTGGCCGAACTGCTGCATGCGCGCGGTTTCGGCGCGACCCGGATGACCGTGCTGGAGCACTTGGGCGGCGCTCGGGAGCGGTGTATGGATGGCCGCGCGGATCAGTGGTCCGCGGGTGACGTGGCGGCGCTGAACCTGATTGCGCTCGAATGCCGGGCAACGGAGGGCGCCCCGCGTTTGCCGTTGACCGCCGGCTTGCCCGACGACGCCTTTCGCCACGACGGTCAGTTGACCAAACGCGACGTCCGCGCGATCACGCTGGCGCGGCTCGCGCCGACGCCCGGCGAATTGCTCTGGGATGTGGGCGCGGGCAGCGGATCGATCGGCATCGAATGGATGCGCGCGCACCCGACTTGCCGCGCGATCGCGATCGAAGGGCACGCGGAGCGGCAGCGCTTCATCGAACACAATCGCGATGCATTGGGCGTGCCGGGTCTGCAGTTGGTGGCTGGCCGCGCGCCCGATGCGCTGGCAGGATTGGCTGTGCCGGATGCGGTGTTCATCGGCGGCGGCGTGACGGCGCCGGGCGTGCTCGATGCCTGCTGGGCGCGTCTGCGTGACGGCGGGAGGCTGGTCGCCAATGCGGTCACTTTGCAAGGCGAGGCGACGCTCGCGGCGTGGCGGGAGCAGCATGGCGGCACGCTGACCCGGATCGCGCTTGCCGAGGCCCAGCCGCTTGGCGGCTTCGATACCTGGCGCCAGGCGCTGCCGATTACACTGCTGGATGTCACCAAGCCGGCTGACGGCGCCAGCGGCACGTCCAGTGCGAGCAACACGAACGGCGCGCACGCCACAAGCAGCACGAATGGCACGAATGGCGCCAGTGACATCAATGCCGCTAATGGCACCTCAGCCGCCTCACCGCAACCCTAATGCGCGAAGAAACGCCCGAACAACCCGCGCCGCTGCGTAGCGGCTACACGACCGGCAGCTGCGCCACCGCGACGTCGCTCGCGGCCGCGCGTCTGCTGCTCGCGGGTATCGTCAGCGAGGTCGCGGAGATCGTATTGCCGAAGGGCCAGCACGTGCCGCTGCCGCTGGTGTTCTGCCGCCTGTGCGCCGACGGCGCCGAAGCGGGCACGGTGAAAGACGCAGGCGACGACCCCGACGTGACGCACGGCGCGATCGTATTCGCCCGCGTGCGCCTGCGTGCCGAACCGGGGGTGATATTCCGCGCGGGACCCGGCGTTGGCACCGTGACGCGCGCCGGCCTCACGCTGGCGGTCGGCGAACCGGCGATCAATCCGGTACCGCGCAAGATGATGACCGAGCATCTGATCGAGCTCGCGGCCGAACATGGATACACCGGCGGCTTCGAAGTGACGATCGGCGTCGAAGGCGGCGAAGCACTCGCGCTGAAAACGATGAACCCGCGCCTCGGCATTCTCGGTGGCTTGTCGATTCTCGGCACCACCGGCATCGTGCGGCCGTTCTCGTGCTCGGCCTACATCGCCTCGATTCATCAGGGCATCGACGTCGCGCGTGCCAACGGTTACATGCATCTCGCAGCCTGCACCGGCAACGCAAGCGAAGACGCAATGCGCGCGCACTACGGTCTGCCGGATATCGCGCTGATCGAAATGGGCGACTTCGTCGGCGCGGTGCTCAAGCATATGAAGCGCGCCCCGGTCGAGCGCCTGAGCGTGTGCGGCGGCTTCGGCAAACTTAGCAAGCTGGCAGCAGGGCATCTCGATTTGCATAGCCGCAATTCGAGCATCGATCTGGAACGGCTCGCAAGCTGGGCCGCCGAACATGGCGCGGACGACGCGTTGCAGGCGGCGATCCTCGCAGCCAATACGAGTCAGCAGGCCGTCGCGTTGGCGCACGCGCAGCACGTGCCGCTTGGCGATATCGTCTGCCGTCACGCCCTTGCTGTCGCGCGCGATATCGTGCCGCCGCAGGTCGCGGTCGAAATGTTCGCGATCGACCGCCAGGGCAATCTGATCGGAACCGCGCAATGATGCGAGTCCTGCTGCTCGGCGGCACCGGCGACGCTTTGCGGATCGCAAGGCAACTTGGCCCGGAGCACATGTACAGTCTCGCGGGCCTCGGCAAGGTGCCGGGCGATCTCTCGTGTGGGGTACGCGTAGGCGGCTTTGGCGGCAGCGAAGGCATGGCGCGCTATATCGAAGACGAACGCATTGGCCTCGTGATCGACGCAACGCATCCGTACGCCGCGCAGATCAGCGCCAATGCCGCGAAAGCGAGCAGCGCCGCGCGCGTACCGTGCTGGGCGCTGCGCCGCGAGGGCTGGCAGCCGCAAGCCGGCGACGACTGGCGCATGATCGGCGATTGGGCCGAACTCGCGGCCGCGCTCGCTTCGTTCAGGCGGCCGCTGTTCACGCTTGGACGCGAACCGCTCGCGCATCTCGACGAAATCCCGCCGCAGCAGTTCTGGACGATACGCTGCCTCGACGCACACGAAGCCAATCCACGTGCGCGGATTCTGGCGGCACGCGGCCCGTTTACGCTCGAGGGCGAACGAGCGCTGTTCAGCGCGGAAGCATTCGATGTCGTCGTCAGCAAAAACAGCGGCGGTAGCGCCACTGAAGCGAAACTTGAAGTCGCGCGCGAACGCGGCGTGCCGGTCGTGATGCTGCGGCGCCCTGAATTGCCCGCGGTCGATCGCGAGTTTGCAAACGTGGCCGATTTGCTGGAAGCATTGCAAGTCTTAGGTTAAATGTCGTATGTATGACATGCGGCCGAACGAATCATGGAGTGTTGAATGACGGTGTTTTTTATCGGCGCGGGTCCCGGCGATCCGGAACTGATCACAGTGAAAGGGCAGCGGCTCGTGCGCGGCTGTCCGGTGATCCTGTATGCCGGCTCGCTGGTGCCGGCCGCTGTGTTAGAGGGGCATAGCGCGGAGCAGGTCGTGAATACCGCCGAGCTCGACCTCGATCAGATCGTCGCGTTACTCAAGGCCGCACACGACAAAGGCCAGGATGTGGCGCGCGTGCATTCCGGCGACCCGTCCCTGTATGGCGCGATCGGCGAGCAGATCCGCAGACTGCGCGAACTCGACATTCCCTACGAAATCGTGCCCGGCGTGACGGCGACCGCGGCATGCGCGGCGACGCTCGGCTGCGAACTCACGCTGCCCAATATTTCGCAGACGCTGATCCTCACGCGCTTTGCCAGCAAAACGACCATGCCGGAAGGCGAACAACTCGCCGACCTCGCGAGACATCGCGCGACGATGGCGATTCACCTCGGCGTACGCCATCTCGCGCGCATCGTCGATGAATTGCGGCCGCATTACGGCGGCGCTTGTCCCGTCGCGGTGATCTATCGCGCGAGCTGGCCGGACGAAGAAAAAATCACCGGGACGCTCGACGATATCGTCGGCAAAGTGCAGTCCACCCATATTGAGCGGACTGCGCTGATCCTGGTGGGACAGGTGCTCGCGGCCGTTGGCTTTGCGGAGTCGACGTTGTACGCGAAAGGCGGCTGACCCGCACACCCGAAGTGATCTGCGAGCCTTTGCTTGAAGAGGCGGTGGTCGCTAGTAGCGAAGTTCAATCCTCAAGCGGCGACAACGCTTCAAGCTGCGCCTTCTTCGCCATCCCGATGTTGATCGCCGGCACGAAGCTCAGCAGCGCGACCACAAAAATCGCAATCACGAAGATCGAGATGAAGGTCAGGTGCAGCGACTGATGCAACACCACGCGGATCATGTCGCTGTCGGCGAGACTCGCCACCTGATTCTGCAACAGCGCCTTTAGCTGGTCCGAGGTGACCACGGCGACGTCCTTCGAATGACTGAGCCCGAAGTTGAGTACCGCGCCGAACAGCGTCGCACCGAGCGTGCTGCCGAGATTGCGCGAAAAGAGATTCGATGCGGTGGCGCTGCCGCGCTCGTCCATCTTGACGATCTCCTGGATCAGCACCAGCGAACTGACGCTCGACGTGCCCATGCCGAAGCCGATGATGAGCGAGCCAAACGCCGCGATGAGCGGCGAGCCGCCTGGCTGCAGGAACAGCAGCAGCACCGCGCCAAGCGGGATGAACGCGCTGCCGCCGATCAGAATGCGCCGCAAGCCGAGGCGGTGAAATGATTTTGCCGCGAGCGTCGCGCCCGCCGGCCAGCCCACCATCATCATCGTGAGTGCAAGACCGGCGACCACCGGCGAGCGGTGCAGCACGCCCTGAACATACATCGGCAGGAAGGTGGTGGCGCCCATCAGGATCATGCCGGACAGCACGGTTGCGGCATTGCACGCGGCAATCGGCCGGCGGCTCCAGAGCGCGAACGAGATCATCGGCTCAGCCGCGCGGCGCTCCTGGAACACGAAAAACAGCAGGCACAGCATGAACGCGCCACCCGCAAGCGATGCCTTGGCGATCTCGTCGTCGCCCGCATAGGTCAGCGCCATCATCAGTGCCGCGATCGCCGCCATGAACAGGGCCGCGCCTGCGAAGTCGATCGACGGACGCGCATGTCGCTCCGATTCGCGCAGGAACGCCATGAAGCCCGCGGCCGAGGCAAGGCCGATCGGCACGTTCATCCAGAAGATCCACGCCCACGACAGGTTGTGAATGATGAAGCCACCCACCATCGGCCCGACCACCGCTGAAATGGCCCACACGCTGGCCAGATAACCCTGCACCTTGCCGCGTTCGCGCGCCGGATAGAGATCGGCGACGATGGTCAGCGTGACCGGCTGGATCGCGCCCGCGCCGACACCCTGAATCAGGCGGAACACGATCATGGCGGGCATCGACCAGGCGAAGCCGGCCAGCACCGAGCCGAGCAGAAAGACCGCGATGCCGGCGAGTACGACCGGCTTGCGCCCATAGAGGTCGGCGAGCTTGCCGAACACCACGGTCATCGCGGTTTGCGTCAGCAGGAACGACGAAAAGACCCAGCTATACAGATGCAGATCGCCGAGTTGCGCGACGATCTGCGGCATGGCGGTGGAAACGATGGTGGCTTCTATGGCGACCATCGCCATAGAAGCCATGACTGCGGCAATGACTAAAGGACGCGACGATTGCGGGCTGCGGGACATGGGGCAGTAGTATTAGGATGTTGGAAGCGTCTGACGGCGTGGCAGATGACACGCGCGCCGCGACGCAAAAGCGCGGCCGCTCCAGGGCGGCCGACGTCGAGTATGCACCTTGCGGAGAATGTGCGCTGAACGCGGGCAGCCATGGCCGGCCTGAAGCGGCTTGGCACAAGCTTTGCGCGTTCAGCGTCGCTTTCGCCAAATGGAGGGTCATTATGAGGATCGAATTCACCGGACGCCGTGAAGT
The DNA here is from genome assembly GCF_050434205.1 of Paraburkholderia sp. GAS348. Classification (NCBI taxonomy): domain Bacteria; kingdom Pseudomonadati; phylum Pseudomonadota; class Betaproteobacteria; order Burkholderiales; family Burkholderiaceae; genus Paraburkholderia; species Paraburkholderia sp. GAS348. The sequence goes on along the minus strand of NZ_JBNPVT010000016.1, from coordinate 92,253 downwards.
GGTGGCAGCGGCGCGCGTCGCCTTCGAAGCCAATGTCGATGGGGCTGACGTCTGGTGCAGCGTGTCGCTGGACGCGCTGAACGACCATTTCGGCAACGAGGGTCCATCGGCGCACAATCTGGTCGGGACCTTCGAGGCAAATCGCGCGCGGATTGAAAATGCGACGCGGCGGGTCCTCGAAAAAAATGGGGGAAAGTCCGTCGAGCTCGAAAGCGGGGATTTCAACTGAGGCCGGAGCGGCTCAAATCGTGACCTATGAGGGCGGTCCGGCATACGGGCGCCGGGCCCGCTCCGATAGCTTTTCGCCAGCAAACCGCCTACGCTTCAAAACACCCGAACACACGCGATCTTTACGCAAGTGTTAGCGAAGCGCGACGGATTCGTCTGATTTGACGTCCTCGCGCGCGTGGAGAACGTCATGAAACCAAACCGCCAGGTCCTTGCCGCCATCGTGATCGCGTTCGCAGCATTGTGCGCGCCGGTGCGAAGCGCTTTTGCTCAGGCAGCAACCAGCGTGGTGGGATCGTGGTCGCTGGTCTCGCTGACGGTGGCGAAGAGCGGCAGCGAAATCGATTTGCTCGGTCCGCATCCTGAAGGGCAGCTCATCTTCGGCAATGACGGCCGCTACGTGCTGCTCGTGCTGAGTTCGGACCTGCCGAAATTCACGTCGGGGGACCGGCAGCAAGGCACGGCGGAAGAGAACGCGAAGATCGCCCGCGGCAACGTCGCGCATTTCGGCACGTATGCCGTGGACCCGGTGGCCCAGGTTATCGTTTTCCACATTCAGAAGAGCACTTTTCCAAACTGGGACGCAGAGGTTCAGCGCCGCCCATTTACGCTCGACGGCGACCGGCTGACGTACATCACGCCGGGCGCGTTCGGCTATGGATCGTCGAAAGTCGTGTGGCAACGCATGAAATAGCGCGCCTCGCCGGCCAGCCGGTTTGTTGTTCGCGCGCGTTTCTGATCGCGATGTCGCAATTCATGTAGCCATTCCATGTAGCCATTCGCGCAGCAAGCGCAGCTTGTGCGACATTCGTCTGGCCGCGCGCTGTCGATCTGTGGCAGTGCGCGGCCGGGCAATTTCTCCAGATTCAACAACAATCCCTTCGATGAGCGCCCGTTATTCTCAGCGGAATCGGCGTCTATATTAGGTCCTGCGGTCACGGAGAGCAGGATTCGACGGACCGCATACCATCAATTATCGGAGGTTGTTTTTACCATGAAGTCCATGATCAAGGCCGTCGTTATCGTTGCTTCGCTGGCTGCTTCTGCCACCGTTTTTGCGCAATCGAATTCCCGTATCACGCGTGAGCAGGTGCGTGCCGAACTGGTTCAGCTCCAGCAAACGGGTTATCACGTCGGTGACGGCGACGAGGCGCATTATCCTGACGCGATTCAGGCAGCGGAAGCACGCATCGCCACACAAAACAGCAACGCGAGCGGCTACGGCGGCAGCGCTGCGGGGGCGTCGCAAAGCGGCCGTCCCGCGGTCTCCTCAGCCGACTGGAACGCAATGTATAGCCGTTAATATACGTTAGCTTCGCCGACGACGCGGCGAGGGGTGATCGACCCGGTCGTGTTGCGCTTGTGCGTGCAGTGGTGTGACGGCGTGCATTAGCGCAACGCGTTCAGGTGTGAGCCGCGGAGCCGGCGAGAGGTGGAAGGGACTCTTCCAGAGTCGCATGTATATCCGCTTCGTTTGAGCAGGTACAGTATTGATGCACGCACGGTTTCCGGTGTGCGAGCGAGAGAGTTGGCCCCGGCTGGTAACAGCCGGGGTTTTTTTATTCAGAGCGGGTACGTGCCGGCGTACAGTTTGTGCTTCAGGATCGACTTTGGGGACCCTCGAGCCCGACGAGGGATGAGACGGCGCTGCGACTGCGGTATAGTCGCGCGAACCGATCGCAGACACGCCTTGGACCTCTGCCACAGGCTCGGCAGGCTGAGGCTTCGACTATCCGGAGAACGCCGTGCAAGAAATCATAAAAGGATTCATCCGCTTTCAACGCGAAGTCTTCCCGCAGCAGAGCGCATTGTTCAAGCGTTTATCGATTGCGCAAAGCCCGAGCACGCTGTTCGTGACCTGCTCGGACAGCCGTGTTGTTCCCGAGTTACTGACACAGGTGGAACCCGGCTCGCTGTTCGTGATTCGCAATGCGGGCAACATCGTGCCGTCTTACGGCCCGGAGCCGGGCGGAGTATCGGCCACCGTCGAATACGCGGTGGCCGTACTGGGTGTGCGCGATATCGTGATTTGCGGCCACTCCAATTGCGGAGCGATGACGGCGATCTGCTCGTGCAAGAACCTCGACCATCTGCCGGCAGTGGCGAGTTGGCTTCGTCACGCCGACGCGGCAAAAGCGATCAACGCGTCACGAACTTACGCATCGGATGCGGAGCGTCTCGACGCCCTCGTCAAAGATAACGTGATGGCTCAACTCGCGAATATTCGCACTCATCCGTCGGTGGCCGTGGGGCTGGCGAACAAAACGCTGCGACTGCATGGCTGGATTTTCAACATCGAAAGTGGCGCGATGCTCGCACTCGATGGGCGCACGGAGCAATTTTTGCCCCTGGTGGACAACCCCGAAATTTATGTTGTCTGACGCGGCGTTTTGATGTGACGGGCGCGGCCGTTCGTCGAGTCGTGCCGGTCGCGCATCGTTGCCAGTCGAGCGACGCGTTGCAGTGGAGCCTGGCTGCATGCCGCAAAAGGCGCGTAGCACGACTGGAAAACATCTTCTGCGTTCCGGATAGCCGCCTATACTGCCAGAGCGCTGCTCGCGAAACTCGGCGTGACTTGAGAGACCAGTGAAATGAATATGGAGCGTGAAGGTGCGATGAGATGAGCCTGACATGGGCGTGACGTGACGAACCAGGAGAGCCGCAATGACAACCAGGATTCAGGTGGTGTTCTACAGCATGTACGGTCACATTTATCGAATGGCCGAGGCTGTCGCGGAGGGCGCGCGCGAGGTGGGCGATACGGACGTCTCGGTGTATCAGGTGGCGGAACTGGTGCCCGACGAGGTACTGGAGAAGAGCGGCGCCAAAGCGCCGCGTGCGACGTTCGCGCACGTGCCGGTAGCAACGGTCGAGCAATTGGTCAACGCGGACGCCATTATCTTCGGCACACCCACACGCTTTGGCAACATGTGCGCGCAGATGCGTAACTTCCTCGATCAGACCGGCGGTTTGTGGATGAGCGGCGGCCTGATCGGCAAGGTCGGCAGCGTATTCTCCAGCACCGCAAGCCAGCATGGCGGGCAGGAGACCACGATCACGAGCTTTCATACCACGCTGCTGCATCAGGGCATGGTGATCGTCGGTGTGCCGTATTCCGAGGCGCGTTTGCTCAACATGGACGAAATCTCGGGCGGCACGCCGTATGGCGCGACCACCCTTACCAAGGCCGACGGCTCGCGTCTGCCAAGCGAGAACGAACTGGCCATTGCACGTTTCCAGGGGCGGCACGTCGCTCAGATTGCCGCGAAACTCGCGGCAAAATAATCCGGCTTGCCATAGCTCGCCGTTCCGGTCGGCGGCCGACCGGAACGGCTTCTTTGCCGCCTTGTCCCATTCGCGGGTTTGGCCGCTCAATGCTCGCGCCACTTGCTGCCAGCGCTAAGGAGCATCCAGCCGCTTTTCAATGGGTTGGATCTTTTTCGAGGGAACCCCCATGTCTACCGAATCCGCGCACGTCGATAGTTACCTGTTCGAGCCGGTCAAGCTCGGGCCGCTGCAGTTGCCCAATCGCATCGTGATGGCGCCGCTCACGCGCAGTCGCGCGAAGGAGGCCGATGTGCCGGGCGAACTGGCCGTCGAGTATTACGCGCAACGTGCGACGGCCGGTCTCATCATTGCCGAGGCGACGCAGATTTCGCCGCAAGGCAAGGGCTATGTGTTCACGCCCGGTATTTACGACGCGGCTCAAGTAGAGGCGTGGAAACGCATTACCGATGCCGTGCATGCGAAGGGCAGCCATATCTACCTGCAGTTGTGGCATGTGGGCCGCATTTCTCATCCGTCGTTGCAGCCGGGCAATGCGTTGCCCGTGGCGCCTTCGGCGATCAAACCCGAAGGCCAGGCTTATACCGACGACGGCTTCGTGCCGCTCGTCACGCCGCGCGCACTTGAAACCTCGGAAATAGCGGGCATTGTCGAGCAATATCGTGTGGCCGCGCAAAACGCAAAGGCCGCCGGTTTCGATGGTGTGGAAATCCACGCGGCAAACGGCTACCTGCTCGACCAGTTCCTGCGCGACAAGACCAATCAACGAACCGATCAATATGGCGGCTCGATAGAAAATCGCGCGCGCCTGTTGCTGGAAGTGGCCGATGCCGTGACGAACGTCTGGGGCGGCGAGCGCGTCGGCGTGCGTATTTCACCGCTCAGCAGCTTCGGCGATATCGACGACAGCAATCCCGAACCCCTTTTCACCTATGTGGTGAAGCAGCTCAATGCCTTCAGGCTGGTCTACCTGCACGTGATCGAAGGCGACACGGGCGGCACGCGTGAAGTCGCGGGCGGCTTCGATCTGCAGGTGTTGCGCCAGGCATTCGATGGATTGTTCATGGCGAACAATGGCTACGACATGGCACTCGCGCAGAGGACGCTCAAGGCGAAACGGGCGGATCTGATCGCATTCGGCCGGCCGTTCATTTCCAATCCCGATCTGGTCGAGCGACTCAGGGTCGGCGCGCCGCTGAACGAACCGGATCAGAACACGATGTATGGCGGCGGCGCGGAGGGCTACACCGATTACCCAACGATGGATGACGAAGCGAAGCGCTGAGTGGAGCCAGGCTTCGGCATCCAGCGCTCGCGGTCGCTGTGGCGGCATCGATTGATTTGACGCGAACCCTCCGATTGCGCCGGATGAACTGACATGCAGATCGAGCCGTTTCTGAACGCAATGCGTCTCGGAGCAGGTCCCGCGGTGCAAGACCGCGTTGCCCATCAGATCGTGCCGAACAGTGCCCGAGGACGATCCTTCAGCGTGCCCGTCAACAGCCGTAACGCACTCACGAGTTGATCGCGGCTCGTCGCGCACGCTAGGTTGATGCGCACGCCATGCTCGATCTCCGACCTATCTACCGCAAATGCCGACGACGGCATCACCACCACGCCACGCGCTTTCGCATTTGCCGCAAAGTCGTCGGCACGCCACGGCGGCGGCAGCTTGAGCCACACGAACATGCATGCCGGATCGGTCTGCAGCAATTCCTGCGGCAACAACTCGCGAGCCAAGTCCTGTCGCGCGCGAATTTCGGCAAGCTGCGCGTCCATGATGTGGCGCGCGGTGCCGTCCTCGATCCAGATCGAAGCGATCAGCATCGACATCGGCGCGGGCATCCATGCGGTAGTGCGCACCGCCTCCGCACAAAGCGCGGAACTGTCCGGCGGACTCAGCAGGTAGCCGAGCCGCAGGCCGGGCGCAAGAATCTTCGAGGTCGCCGCGAGGTGGAACGTCAGTTCCGGGCACAGGCTCGCAATGGTCGGCAGCCGCTGCGAAACGAGCGGCCCATACACGTCGTCTTCGATGATCGCCACGCCATGCCGGCGTGCAATGTCGACGAGCGCCATGCGGCGCTCGAGACTCATCGTCGTCACGGTCGGGTTCTGCAGATTCGGTACCGTGAAGATGGCCTTCACCGGCATGCGCCGGCAGGCACGCTCCACCTCGTCGGTCAGCAGGCCGTCGCGATCGCTCGGAATGCCGACGATCTCGAACTGGAATACCGGAGCCAGTGCTTTCAGTCCGTAGTAGGTGAGTTGATCGGCGAGGATCACGCCGTCCGTGCCGATCAGACTGTTCAGCACCGCATACAAGCCGTGCTGCGCACCGCTTGTGACAACCACGTGATCGGGCGTCGGCGTGAAGCCCGGCGCTGCCATCCAGCGGGCGCCGGCAGCGCGCGCCCAGGCGGGACCTTGCGGCGGCTGGTATTCCTGCAATTGCGGGTAGCGCGGATCGCGCGGCAATTCCGCCAGCGTGCGTGCGAGGCAGTTCAGGAATTCGCCGGTGGCCGGCCGGTTGACGGTCAGGTCGATCGCCGCGTTGCTGGCCGCCTGGGCCGGTTCGACGCTCGGCATGGCGCCGCCGGTGACGAGCGACCCGCGCCGTTTGCTGCCGATCACCAGCCCGCGCAACTGCAATTCCTTGTATGCGCGGGACACCGTCGACACATTGATGCCCAGTTCCGTGGCCAGTTGCCGCTGCGGTGGCAGGCGGCTGCCCGGCGGATAGACGCCGCTGCGAATCTCGTTCTCGATCGAGCTGGACACCTCGGCATACGTGGAGCGCTTCGTCTGCGCCGGCGCCCCGTTGGCCCCACGCGCTGTGTCTTTGCCAGAAGCCATAAGAACAGATGTCTCCATACAAAATCGACTTTGTCCGCGATTGTGCGGAGTTTTGCCGATTCTATACCAGACAAGCATCTGCGCGACGCTTAAAAGCGATGCGCCAGAACGGCCGGCTTCCGGTGTGCCAATGTCCGCAAGGATTGCGCCACAGACCATCCAGGGAAAATGCCAGGGCCACACAATGAGAGTTTTAATTGCACACAAAAAAATATTGTGTGATTCTGATTGTGTTGGTTTGTCTGGTGGCGTGCGTGCCGAAGCCTGGCACGCACGCCAAAGAGCGGCATGTCGCGATGAGCGTGTTCTACGGCATCGGCGGCGCGATAGAAGGACGTAAGTGATGTCGGAGATTGCCATTATCGGTGCGGGATTCATCGGCCTCGCGAGCGCTGCGGCGCTGATGCGCGACGGCCATCGAGTCACGCTGTTCGATCCGGCCGGTGTGGGGCAGGGCGCGTCCTTCGGCAACGCGGGGACCTTTGCGCACTATGCTTGCATTCCGGTCAACAACCCCTCCGTGTTCCGCGATTTGCCGCGCTTTCTGTTATCGAACGACAGTCCTTTCAGGTTGCGTTGGGGGTACCTGCCGCACCTCGCGCCATGGCTTGGGCGTTTCATGATGAGCTCGCTGCCGCGGCGCTACGAAGCGAGCGCCGGCGCACTCGCCGCGTTGCTCGATTGCGCGCGTGACGGTTATGCGCCGCTGCTTGCAGATGCGGAGTTGGCGCGTTTCGTCCGGCCGCGTGAATGTCTTTATCTCTATTCGAATACTGCTTCGTTCGATGCCGCGCGTCCTGCACTCGATCTGCGTCAAAAGCTCGGCGTCGCCTTCAATGTGCTTAACGGCGGCGATATCCGTGCGCTCGAACCGTCGCTGGCGCCGATATTCGAGCGGGGCGTGCTGTTCAGCAACAGCTGGCACTTCAGCGATCCGCAAGGCCTTCTGCAGACGCTTTATCAGCAGCTTGCCGCACAAGGATTGCAACTGGAGCGCTCGACTGTCGACGCTCTGCAGCCGGCCGCGGATGGCGCGACCTTGAGCGTCGACGGCGCGACGCGCCGCTTCGGTCACGCGGTGATCGCGACCGGCGCGCACTCCGCCCAGTTCGCCAAACAATGCGGCGACCCGGTCCCGCTCGATACGGAGCGGGGTTATCACGTCCGCTTCCCGGGCGCGCAGCAACTGGTTTCGCGGCCGGTCGGCTGGGCCGAGCGCGGCTTCTACATGACGCCGATGAGCGATGGACTGCGCGTCGCGGGCACGGTCGAACTGGCGGGTTTCGGCGCCACGCGCAACCGCTCGCTGATCGATCTGCTGACGTTTTCTTCGAAACGCGCCTTGCCCGCGCTCGAGACGCCGGATAGCAGCTGGCTCGGGTTTCGTCCGACGTTGCCGGACGGCGTGCCGGTACTCGGACGCTCGCGCGCGAGCGAGCGGGTGATCTACGCATTCGGCCACCAGCATCTTGGCTTGACGCTAGCCGGGGTGAGCGGACGCATCGTTGCCGATCTGATCGCGCAGCGTGCGCCGCCGCTCGATCTCGCGCCTTACTCGGCAACGCGCTTTTGACTTTCGTCGAGGTTTTGACCGCACAGGTTTGCTCGCTTCACAACACGTACCGCAGGACGGATTCGACGCGTCGCGCATCGGATCGGCCAACCTACACATCGCGCGACGTTACATCTCGCAAGGAGCGCATCATGAATCGCCGCTATTGGCTGTTGAGTGCCACAGTTTGCGCACTCGTCACGTATATACCGTCTTCGTGGGCGGCCGATCCTGAAGTCGTCAAGATCGGTTTTGTCGGGCCGTTGACGGGCCCGGTTGCCCGAGTCGGCAAGGACCTGCAGTACGGCGCGCAATTAGCGCTCGATGAAGAGAATGCGAGGCATCCGGTGATCGGCGGAAAGCCGGTCAAGTTCGAGCTCGACGTGCAGGACGATCAGGCGGACCCCCGCGTGGCGATTCAGGTCGCGCAGAAACTGGTCGACGACGGCGTAGTCGGCGTGATCGGTCACTACAACTCGGGGTGCAGCATTCCGGCGTCGACGGTCTATCACCAGGCGAACGTTGCGATGATTACGCCGGGCTCGACCAATCCGCAACTCACCAAGCAAGGCTACAAGAACGTGTTCCGCACCATGGGGCATGACGGCATTGGCGGTGTCGTAGCCGGGCATTTCGTCGTGGAGCAGATGAAGGCGAAGCGCATCGGCATCATCGACGACCGTACCGCATTCGGGCAAGGGCTTGCGGACGCGTTCGAAAAAGGCGCAAAGGAAGCAAACGGCAACATAGTCGATCGCGAGTTCACGAATGACAAAGCGGTGGATTTTCGCGCCATCCTGACGACGCTCAAGAGCAAGAACGTCGACCTGATTTTCTTCGGCGGTCTGGACGAACAGGGCGCAATGCTGGTCAAACAGATGCGCTCGCTCGGCATGCAAGCGCAACTTTTCGGCGCGGGCGCGCTGAAGAGCAATGCTTTCCTGCAGATCGCCGGCACCGCGGGTGACGGTACCCAGGATCTCGAACCCGGTCCGGCGCTCGACAAGCTGCCTGCCGCGCAGGCGTTCGGCAAGCGCTATAAGGCGCGCTTCAATCAGGATGTCGAGCTGTACGCGCCGTTTGCATACGACGCCGCGCTCGCGATGATCAAGGCGATTCACGGCGCCGACTCGCTCGATCGCGCGAAAATTGTCGACGCGTTGTCGAAAGTGAAGGTCACTGGCGTGACCGGCAATATCACCTTTGACCCGTATGGCGATTTGATCAAGCCGCCGTACACGCTGTTTCAGGTCCAGCAAGGACAATGGAAGAGCATCAAGACCGTGGGCGGCAGCGGCGTCTAACCGTGCGCGAGAAGGCGCCAGTGGGACGAACGGATTGATTTCAGCGGAAATTTAGGCTTGCAGATCGCAATATGCCTTCGTTGATCTGAAAAAAGGCGAACGGTATAAGCCGGACTATCTGGCGATCAATCCGAATGGCAACGCGCCGTGTCTTGCCGATGGCGAGAACAGGATCTGGGAAACCGACGCCATCATCTGTCTTCTCGCCAGATATTTCCCAACGGGGAAAAATTGTTCTATGTTGTATAGCACTACGCCCGTTCACGACAGGTTCCACGGCGCAATCAAAGAAGGGAAGGAGAAGTCCGAAAAGATGGCACAACTGATGTGCGGGGTGGCGCACGCTTGAAACGCCGGTAAGCCGCGAGGAATCAAATATGGATGACATCCGTTCCAGTTCCATCAGTCGCCGCGAGCTACTGGCGATGATCGGCAGGACAACCAGTGCTGCTGTCATGTATCAGGCGATGAGCAGTCTCGGTTATGCCGCCGAGTCCGACTTCCAGGGCCCGGTCAGCCTTGAAGGCGCGCCAAAGGGTACCTCGGTCCTTATTCTTGGCGCGGGCCTGGCAGGCATGACAGCGGCCCTTGAGTTACGCAAAGCCGGTTACAAGGTCCAGGTGCTCGAATACCGGGAGCGTGCCGGTGGCCGTTCGTGGTCGTTGCGGGGCGGCGATACCTACACGGAGCTTGGTGGCTTTACGCAGCATTGCGACTTTGAAAAAGGCTTGTACATCAACCCGGGGCCATGGCGAATTCCGTACCATCACCGCGGGCTGCTTCACTATTGCAAGCTGCTTGGCGTCAAGCTTGAAGCTTTCGTCGAAATGAATGCCAACGCGTATCTCCACAACAGCAAGGCCTTCGGCGGCAAGCCGCAGCGATTCCGCCACGTCATGTCCGATTTCAATGGCTATGTTTCCGAGCTGCTCGCGAAGGCGACCGACCAGAACAAGCTCGACCAGGCTGTGGCAAAGGACGAGCGGGATATCCTGCTTGAGGCGTTGAGGAGTTGGGGAGCGCTTGATGACAAATACGCCTATACGCCCGCGACCGCCAGTGCGATGCGCGGCTACGACAAGGACCCCGGCGGCGGCCCCGGTGGCGCGCCGACCCCGTCCACACCCATCTCGCGGGCCGACATCCTGAATTCCGGGCTCTGGCATCACCTGAGCTTTCCGTTGACCTACGAATATGCGCAGACGCTCTTCCAGCCAGTCGGGGGCATGGACATGATTGCGCAAGGCTTCGCTCGCGAGGTAGCGTCACTGATCCAGTTCAATGCCAAGGTCACGGAAATTGCGCAGAGCGATTCGGGCGTCACTGTCACGTACGTGGATGCACGGCATGGCGGCGAGGCCCGTCGGGCCAAAGCCGACTGGTGCGTATGTACGGTTCCGCTGTCAATTCTGAGCCAGATCAGGAACAACTTTTCGAGCACCCTGCAAGCTGCAATCAACGCGGTTCCGTATGCGCCGGCAATCAAGGCAGGGTTGCAGTTCAAGCGTCGCTTCTGGGAGGAAGACGATGCAATCTACGGAGGTATCAGCTTCACGGATTTGCCGATCGGCCAGATCTCATATCCGAGTACCGACTATCAGAAGCCAGGCAAGGGCGTGATACTCGGCGCGTACATGTTCGGCGTCAGTGCTGTCGAGTTCACCTCGCTTTCACCGTCCGAGCGGCTGCAGCGCGTGCTCGAATATGGCGCGCAGTTGCACCCGCAAATGAGCAGGGAATTCGACAATGGCATTTCGGTGGCCTGGCACCGCGTTCCATGGACGCTTGGCTGCTATGGGATGTGGAAAGAGGATACGCGCCAGCAGTACTACAAGGATCTTTGTGCGATCGACGGCCACACGGTCCTGGCGGGCGAACACTGTTCGTACGTGAATGCCTGGCAGGAGGGCGCGATCCTGTCGTCGCTGAGCGCGATAGAACGGCTGCACCAACGCGTGGTCGCCGGCCGCTGAGATGAACATTCGCCCGTTCATGATCTGAGGAGGGATTTGAGCCATGAGACGAATCCACCAAACGTTCGCGGCCGTACTGCTGACGCTACTCGCCAGCGATGCCGCACTCGCTGACTCGGCTGGCGTGGTCGGCGCCAATTCGTTTCCTCAGCGCGATGGCCAGCAGCTCTACACGTCGATCTGCCAGGGCTGTCACATGTCGAACGCGAAGGGCGCAACGGGTGCCGGCACTTACCCACCGCTGGCAAACAATCCACGACTGGCCAGCGCGCCTTACCCGATTTCCATGGTGCTTTATGGGCAAAAAGGCATGCCCGGATTTGGTGGCTTTCTGGACGATGCGCAGGTCGCCGCGGTGGTCAATTACGTTCAGACGCACTTCGGAAATAATTACGATGGGAAAGTCACTGCCGGTGACGTGAAAGCACTGCGGCAGCCCAATTATCAGTATTTCACGCTCGACTGAGTGACGGCCCAGCGTCATACGACGCAGTCACTGCGCCCGACGATCAGCGAAATCACGATCCGCTCGCAGTTCGGCTCGAACCCATACAGCGACGCCGCGAGGCGCGTCGCAACCGCGTGCCGCACACGCGCTGGTATTCCTCGCGGCCAATCCTGCCGTCGAGGATGACCGCCATGCCCGAGGCACGGGCCATGTCGATGATGTCCATGTTGGCCACTCCTTTCAGGTTCTCTCACCTGCGTGACTGCCGCCGTGGTGCGGCTATTCCCGCATTTGCCCAGGTGCGAAACATATAAGCCCGAGCGGCTGAACTCGCTGACCAGCGCTAATTTCTTTTTTCCTGGAATAAAACCGGCGGCGCGGCAGTCTTCCCGATGAACCGACTCGTGTGGCCCGCCGGATGATCCCGCGGTTTGCCTGCGAATCCTTATCGTGAGGTCAACATGTCGTCACATCATTCATCCGATCCAGCATTCAACCCCACATTTAGCCCGTCACGCCGCGGCGCGCTGAAATGTCTCGCTTTCGGCGGCGTAGGCACGGTGTTCGTTCTTGCCGGCGGCATTCTCACGCCGGTGGAACTGGCCCTCGCGGCCGACGCGAAATCATCCGCGACGTCCACGGGCGTGCCGCTTTTCCTGCAGATCAGCGATTCCCATATCGGCTTCAATAAAGAAGCCAACCCGGACGTCGCGGGCACGCTCAAGCAGACGATCGACTACGTCAATGCCATGCCGGTCAAGCCCGCGCTGACCATCCACACGGGCGATATCACGCATCTTTCCAAGCCGGCGGAGTTCGATCTCGCGGCGCAGTTGATGTCGGGTCTGAATATCACTGAGCTCCACACCGTGCCGGGCGAGCACGACGTGACGGACGGCCCGGGAACCGAGTACTTCAGCCGCTTCGGCAAAGCTTCGGACAATAAAGGCTATTACAGCTTCGACCACAACGGCGTGCACTTCGTCGCGCTCGTCAACGTGATGCATTTCAAGCCTAACGGCCTGGGCGGTCTCGGCGACGATCAACTCGCCTGGCTCGAGAATGACCTGAAGGGCCGCTCGTCCAGCACGCCGATCGTCGTCTTTGCCCACATGCCGATGTGGACGATCTACGAGCCATGGGGGTGGGGCACGGGCGATGCCGGCCAGGCCATGAGTTATCTGAAGCGCTTTGGCTCGGTGACCGTGCTGAATGGCCATATTCACCAGATCGTGTCGAAGGTCGAAGGCAATATCACGTTCCATACCGCCCGCTCCACAGCCTATCCGCAACCGACCGCCGGCAATGGTCCCGGCCCGGGCCCACTCACGGTAGCGAGCGATCAGCTCCCGAAGATGCTCGGCGTGACCAGCATCAAGATCGTGCGGCATCCGCTCAAGGCAACACTTGCCGATACGACACTCGTTTGATTTAAGGCCTATTTTTCGTTTGCAGGAGATCAGTTATGCAAAGTAATTCTTTTTGCCGCGCGTTCTTTGTGCTGCTCGGGAGTTCGGCGCTCATCGCGGCATCAGGTGGACTTTCCGTTGCGCGAGCAGAGACACCCAACGCCGTGGTCATCAAGAACTTCATGTTTTCTCCGATGGCGCTCACAGTCAAAGCCGGTTCGACAGTGACGTGGAAAAATCTCGATGGCGAGCCGCACACAGTCGTGAACGACGCGGGCATGTTTCGCTCCGCCGCGCTCGATCAGAACGACACGTACCAGTTCAAGTTCGACAAGCCGGGCGTGTACAAGGTGTTTTGCGGCATCCATCCGAATATGAAAGAAACGATCACCGTGCAATAGGTGCCGGTTCCGGTGTGGGGCGCGATGCGCCCCACCGGGCATGCATGACGTTTTGAGCGGTGCTCACCAGTTGGCACGTTCCCTATTGGCGTGTTTTTTGCGTGACAGAGAGCCGCGGCACATGCCCACATCGCCGCTTCCAATCCAGCGTGGAAGCGGCCTGCCAGCGTTCGCGGCGCAGCCCGGGAAGATGCGCGGCGTTGAATCTTTTACCTGTTTTATAGATGCTCGGCGGACTCGCAAAGTTGGCGTTTAAAGCGCAGCATTGCCGTATTGTCGTTACCCGGCGAGCGGGATAAATTCTTCCAACGACTCCAGATCGATCGCCGCTGAATTGTACGAACAAAGTCTGTCGACATGTCAGACGTTAGGATTCCGGAGAGTATTGCGATGTTCAACAATGCCGACTTGCCAAAATCTTCTGAAGATAGTCCGGATACTGAGTTCGACGCTGACGCTGAGCCGTCGGCTGCGGCACCGCCCGTGCGATTTGGACGTCTTGTACTCTGTGTCGCGACGGCAAGCGCGCTGGCTTTTGGCGTGGTGGGTACGGTCGTGTACGGCATCTGGTTCAACCACGACCAGCAAGCGTATGCCGAGGCCATGGCGGGCGCGCGGCAGGCGCTTGGCACGGCTGCGTCAGCGGCGGTAGGAGAGGCGTTGGCGAATCCGATTGCACCGCCACGGCCCGCAACTTTGGTGGCAGCGCCACGATCGGAGACGGCAGCGGCAGCGACAGCGGCAGCGCCACGATCGGCGACGACAGCGACAGCGGCAGCGGCGGAGCGAACCGCGGGCGGTGTGCAAGCAGCCGCAGTTACACCGGCGGTAGCGGGAACGCAGGCAACAGCGGGTACACCGGCAACAGCACAAACGCAGGCCGCAGCGGCAGCATCGGGCGAAGAAGAAAAAGGCGGAAAACTGACCTCCTGGGCTGGCCCGGTCACGCGACTCCCGGCGTCTGTGGCTAGCCAGAATACCGTGGCCGACGCAAGCCCCGGCGTGGCCGCGTCTTCCGATCCTCCTGCTCACCGCGCGGCGCCCCCGTCCAATCCTGCTGCGCAGCAGCGGGCGTCGGGCCGCTCCGGCAGAGATGCGCGTCTCGCGCAGCAGGACCGTCGATCTTCTTCGGCGGCAAATGCCGGGCACAAGGGCAGTCTGTTCGCCCGGATGAGTTCGTTCTTTCGTCGCGTAAGCTATCGTCAGCATGGCACCGGAAGCCAGCAAGACATCTATTCCCATTCCTGAGCGGACTCGTAACCAGCGCGACGCTCGTGCGCGCGCCCTCGCGATCCGCTTCGGGCTTGGCCCGGCAGCGATCGCTGCCGCCGCGCTGGTTTGTCTTCTGATTGGCCTTCTGTATCTTGCACTCCAGATCCGGACGATCTTTTCCGATCAGTTGAAGCAGGAATATGCGGGGCTCGTTCTCGAAGCGGTCGAACGGGTGGAAAGCGCCCGGAGTCTGGTCGGCATCTGGCAGCAGCTGCCCGACACCACGCAAGCCCGAGCCGCCGGGTATCGGCAGGCGCGAACCGAACTCGCCCATCGCCTTGCGTCACTTGCGGCGCTGGTGAATGCGAGTCCGTCGGCAGCGCCGCGTTTGCCGCCATCCTCGCTCACGCCCGACGCCGATCTGCGCGACACGGATGCCGTGCTCAGTAACGTGTCGGCCTGGTGGCGAGCGCAGCGCGATGCCGACAGCGCCGATGTGCGCGTGCGGATTACCCATGTCGCGCGCACGCTGATCGCGTCGGCGGCGCTGCTGTTCTGCATGCTGATCACCGCGCTGGGAATGTATGCCAAACGGAATCGCCTGCTGGCAGGCCAGTCGCATGAATTCGAATGGGCGGCGCTGCACGACGCGATGACCGGCTTGCCGAACCGGCGCAAGCTGTTTGCCACGCTCGAAGAAGCGGCGACGAAATCGCCCGCGCTCGCGGCGCCTTGCAAAATTGCGGTGCTGTATGTCGATCTGGATGGATTCAAGCAGGTCAATGACTCGCTCGGCCACCGCGTCGGTGATGAATTTCTGATCGCGGTTTCGAAACGCTTTCGGGAGTCGGTGCGCAAAGTCGACGTCGTCGCCCGGATTGGCGGCGACGAATTCGCCGTCCTGGTCAGTGAATTTTCGACGAATGCGGAGCTGGGTGAAATCGCCCGGCGGCTCATCGCCTGCGTGGTTCAAACGGACAAGGTGATGGGGGTCGGACAGGTTCGTGCCAGCATCGGCATCGCCAGTTTTCCTGACCCCGTCGACGATTACCAGCGCCTCGTGGCCGCGGCCGACGAGGCGATGTACCGGGTAAAGCGCAGCGGCAAGAACAGTTACGCATTCGCCGACGAGGCGAACCGACCGATGCCTTTATGAAGTTTGGCTGTCCTGGCTCTCCTGGCTCTCCTAGCCCCCTGGCTCTCTTGCGTCTGTGATTTCACCTTCGCCTTGCGGTGCGATGCCTGCGGCCGGCCGCCACGTTCACGCGCCGACGTGTTTCGTGTTAAAAAATCGAGGTTTGCCGATTGGGAGTGGGATACGTCGGCACAACCGAAGTCGTTCCGAATTCATCCGCAGCGGAAGGGTTTATGACCAGATATTCGTTGATGCGCGCCGTGGGGCGCGTAAGCCGGCCTGAGTGGATCCTTGCTGCACTGATGGCGACGCTGGCAGCCTGTGCGCCGCTGGCACCGGCTGCCAATCAAGCCGCGGATCAAACCTCGCGTCAGGGTTCGCAGCAGGCTCCTGCTTTGGGCACAGCGCGCCCAGCCGATGGGCCGCTGCCCGTTCCTCCAAACCTCATTGCATTGACGCAACCGGCAGGCCAGCAGCGCTTGATGGCCACCACTCGTAAGCAGTCGTACTGGCCGCTCTCGCAGTACTTCGAAACGCAGCGCAACCAGGCCTACTGTTCAGTCGCGACTTCGGTAATGGCGCTCAATGCACTGGGCATCCGCCGTCCCGAGTCGACCCTGTACCCGGACTTTCCCTATTTCTCGCAAGAGGATTTCTTTCGCAGCGTCGATCCGCAAGTGGCCAATGCCGCGCAGGTGTCCAAAGAAGGCATGACGCTCGCCCAGCTCAGCGCGGCCCTGCGCGCATTTCCTGTCGAGGTGAGGACATTCCATGCCAGCGATCTGACGCTCGATCAGTTTCGCGATCTGGTTCGTGACACGACGGGTCACAGCGACCGCTTTGCGCTATTGAACTTCAGGCGGATGGAGATAGGCGAAGCAGGTGGCGGCCATTGGTCGCCACTTGCCGCATACGACGCCGAAAGCGATAGCGCGCTGCTTCTCGATGTGGCGCGCTACAAGTATCCAGCGGTGTGGGTGCCGGTCACGCAACTGTACGCAGGCGCCCTGGCGGTCGATAACGTGAGTGGACTTTCACGCGGCATGTTGATCGTCGGCACGCGAGCGAACTAATGGCCTTTCCTGATGTGCGCGCCGCAGCGCATGACCTGGCGGAGCGTGATTTGCAAACCACGCTCCGCCACGCCGGTGACAACGATACGAAGAAAACCTCAATGCACCGGTGCGTGCGTCTGCTCGACCGGCCGCGGCTGCGTCGCAGCGCTCACCGCAGCAAAAACAATGATGTTCACGGCCAATGCCAGGAAGCCGATATTGACGTCCTTTAGCGCGTCGGGCAAAAACGGCATCAACTGCCCAACACTCAGATGCAGGGTGGTCGTCAGGGTCACCACGGCAACGCCGGTCAGAATCCCGCAGAACGCGCCGTACTTGGTCGCCCGGCTATGCGGCAGCAAACTGCAGATCACCGCAGGAAACAGCTGGGTCACAAAGCTGTAGCCCATCAACAGCAACGCCACGATCGTCTCGCCGCCGTGCAGCGTAAAACCGACGGCCACCAGCGCCACCACCGGCACCAGGAAGCGCGCGAGGTTGGCCACCGTCGCATCCGACGCCTTGCGGCTCACCATGCCGCGATACACGTCGTTGGCAAGCAGCGTCGACGCCGACGTCAGGATCATCGATCCCGGCACCAGCGCCGTCAGAATCCCCGCCGCGCCGATCACGCCGACGAACCACGGGTCGAAAGTCTGCAACGACAGGCGGAACAGCGACAGGTCGATGTCGCCACCCTTCAGGCCCGGCACCTTTAGCGTCGCCGCAAAGCCCACGAAGAACACGAACAGCAGAATGAGCTGATACAGCGGCAGCACCATCGCGTTACGCCGGAAAATGCGCTCGTCCTTCGCCGTGAAAATCGAACCGAATGTGTGCGGCCACATGAAGAAGCCCAGCGCGGTCAGGAGCACAGTCGACTGGAACCAGGTCACGCTCGAACCCTTGGCCGGGAAGGTCAGGAAACCCGGGCGCGCGGCATCGATGGCGTGGAACATCGCGCCCAGGCCACCGTAGTAGTGCAACGGCAAATAGATGCCGAGGAACAGCACGATCGCCAGAATCAGCGTATCTTTCACCACCGAATTCCACGCGGAGCCGCGCACGCCGGAGATGGTCACGTAAGACGTCACCAC
The DNA here is from genome assembly GCF_050434205.1 of Paraburkholderia sp. GAS348. NCBI lineage: Bacteria > Pseudomonadati > Pseudomonadota > Betaproteobacteria > Burkholderiales > Burkholderiaceae > Paraburkholderia > Paraburkholderia sp. GAS348. The sequence goes on along the minus strand of NZ_JBNPVT010000016.1, from coordinate 74,301 downwards.
CGCGGCGCCGATCCAGATGGCGGCCGTCGAGGAAATCACGCCATACGAGGCAGTCGCCACAATGATGCCAAGGCCCTTGAGCTGCAGCACGAGGTACGGAATCAGCGCGGCCACGCCGACCAGCGCGACGAGCGTGCCGAGCGCCGGGCTGTCGTATTTGCGTGCGAAGAAGTGCGGCTGCGAGACGAGGTGGTGATTTTTCGCATAACGCCAGATGGGCGGCAGCATCCAGTATGAGAGGATGTACGCGAGCGTGCCGTAGGCAAGAATGTAGTAGACCGGCGCGCCCTTGCCGTACGCAAAGCCGCTGCCGCCGAGGAAGGTGAAGGTCGTGTAGATCTCGCCCGCCATGAGCAGAAACACGAACGCGGTGCCGAAACTGCGGCCGCCCACGGTCCACTGTTCAAGACTCATGTCGTGGCCGCGCCGCGCGCGCACGCCCAGGTACAGCGCAAACAGCGTAATGGCCGCAATGATGACGAGTGCGCTCATGATCGGACCTCCTCGCCTTCCACGGCGAGCTGACGGTTGCTCGGGTCCAGACGATAGACGATCGCCATGATGATCGAACTCAGCACCACCCACATGACGATCCAGGCCAGCACGAACGGCATGCCGAGCACCAGCGGCTCGACACGATTCACTAACGGGACACCGAGCAGAATGCCGACGAACGGCAGCGCGGCGAGTACACGAAGCAACATGGGGCAACTCCTCGAACCGGTAAGTACGTCTCGTTGAAAGTGCGGCTTCGCTGAAGACTGTATGCCCGATGCTTTGAGTACGTAAAGGAAGTCAAAAAAATGTAGGCTTTCCGAAAGTTGCGCGCGCATCTTTCGGCGCTCCTCTGCTGCGGTGCAACGCCGCGACGGGCTTGCATCGCCCCCTTTTTTTACCGATTTGCGTGCCGCGCCGCGATATCATCTGACCCACGCAACGCGAGCATCAATCTGGGCAGCGGCGAAGGCGTCCAGCACATCAACTCAGCGCGGCGCTCCGGCGGCCAGTCAGTCAATCAGCCCGCCCGAGCCGCTGCCCGAAACGGATCGCATATGGTCGAAAGTCTGATCTCGGATATCCTGTTTGGCTTCACCGGGCTGATCAGCATCATCAACCCAATCGGCATGGCGTTCGTCTTTCTCGACCGGACTGCATCGCTCACCACGGAAGACCGTACGGCGCTTGCCAAGAAAATCGCCTTCAACGTCATGTGCGTGATGCTCGTCGCATTCTTTGTCGGCACCCCGATCCTTCATTTCTTCGGCATTTCCATCGAGGCGTTGCGGATCGGCGGGGGCCTCGCGGTCGCCGTCGGCGGCTGGCAGATGCTCAATGCGCCCGACACGCAACCGGCCGAGCAGCCGGCAGTCAAGCGTGTGGATTCGGATAACGCCATGTCGAAGGCGTTCTTCCCCCTCACCATGCCACTCACCACCGGGCCGGGTTCGATCGCCACTGCGATCGCGTTGACCGCGAACCGCACGCATAAGCTCTCGGCATTCGTGCTGTCGAGCATCGCGTCGGTAGTGATCTCGATCCTGGTGGCGGCCACCGTGTATCTGATCTACAGCCGGGCCGTGGTTTTCGCCAAGTATCTCGGCGTGGACGGCACCAAGGTCGCGATGCGGGTCTCGTCGTTCCTGCTGCTGTGCATCGGCGTGCAGATTATCCTGACCGGTTTTTCGGAGTTCCTGATTCCGATCGCACAGATGCAACCCGTGGTCAAATAGCGAACGGCGGCGCGCTGGTCTATTCGAGGTCGCTACCGCAGCGTCCAGCCCGCATGGAGCGACCGCAATCTGCGCGAGGCCGCGCGCGCCATCCGCGCGCCGCTGTTTGTCGCGCACGTGACCAGTATCCGTTCGAACCCAAATTGGTGTAGAGCGAGGCGAATGGCGTGCGCTATCTGATGATTCCGTTGAATGCGTGTTGATGTGCTAGCGCGTCAGCAGCATCGAACTCAACACCGAAAACACCGTCGACGGCAATTCCGCAAGACGGCTCACCACCACATTGTGCGGATAGAAATCCTCCACCGCATCGGTCAGCACGCCGATCCCTACCAGTTCGATGCCACGTTTCTGGATCGCCGCGACGCGTTCGCGCAGATCGTGGCGCAGCACCTGCGGGTCGCCGTCGCCGGTTGACGGATAGCCGTCTGAGAACACGATCAGGATGCGCCGTTCGGCCTGATGATCCGCGAGCCGCGTCGCGGCCCAGGCCAACGCCTCGCCGTCCGGATTCTCGTGACCGCAATCGATCCTGGCGATGCCGCTCAGATCCGTCGCACCAAAGCGTTTGTAGACTTTCAGATCGAGCCGCTCCATGAAGCGGTTATAGCGCCGCAAATCCGTCCCGGCCGCCAGTTGCCGTTCATACAGTTGCTTCATCGGCGCGGATTCGAGTGAGCAATAGCCGAGCACTTCGCAGTCGAACGACAACTGCGTCAGCGCATCGCACAGCGCGGTCGCGCATAGGCGCGCGAGTTCGATCTTGCGTCCGGCCATCGAACCGCTGCGATCGATCAGCAAGGTTACGGCGACGTCGCGCCCTTTGGCCGCCCGCTGCGTGCGAAACGGCGTACGGTAACCGGGCGAAGTGGCGAGCTTCGCCAGCGCGGTGCGGTCGATTTCGCCGCGCTCCTGCTCGCGGCGCCAACGGGTGCGTTCGTCGGCGCTCAGCGCGCGTTCGAGTTTTTCCTTGAGCGGCGCGGTATCCGCGCGGGCCTGCGCGCGAAGCTCGCGCCATGTCGCGCTGTCGCCCTGACCGGTGAGGTCGGCGATTTCGTCGAATTCGGTGGCGAGCGGAATCGATAGTCGTGCGCGAGTCGAGTCTGACGCCGTATTGGCGTCACCTTCGGAACGTGCCGATGGCGCCTGCGCATCGGCTAGCGATTGCCCCATGCCCACCGCATTCTCCGCTTGCGCGCCGGCGCTTTTGTCGGACGGCGGTGAGGCCGCGTTGTCCTGGTCGGGGCGTGCCGTGTCGTCATCATTGAACGGCGCGGACGAAGCCGCGGCGGTTTCCGTGTCGAGGTCTTCAACCGGATCCGCGGTGAACACCATGCTGTTGACTTCGCCCGCCGACAAAGCCCGCACGCGCGCCACCAGGGCCTGTGCTGCCGCAATGCTATGCGCGGTCGAACGGCTGCGCCGCGCTTCGTCCAACAGATCCTGCGCGGCGTGCAACGCGGCCAGCAGCGAATGGCTCGCTTCGGTCCGGGTCGGCTGTTCGTCCCACAACGCGCGCTCCGCCAGCCAGACCAGCCGGTCGCGCCAATGCAGCTTCGGCCAGCGCTGCCGCGCGTGTTCGGCGGCATGCACACGCAGTTTGCCGATGAACCAGCGCGCGCCCGGATACTCGTCGAGTAGTTGTGCGCAGACGCGGCGGTCCTCGATCACCTGCGCGAGATTCGCCGCCACGCCGGCAGGCAGCGCGTCCATTTGCGCGAGCGACGAGTGCTTGGCGCGCGCCACCAGCAGATCCAGATAGCCGATCAGCACGTCGCGCTCGACGCCGCCGCTCAACTCATAGTCGGGAATCACGATGCGGCCGGGTTCGACGCGCGGCCCATCCGGACTGAAGGCGACCGTCACGCCGTACTGCCCGGTCAGCACGCGCGCCACTTTGCCGAGCGTCGATTCGAACGCGAAGCCTCGCGTGTCGCGCGTTGGGTGCATGGCGCTCATGGTGCTGGTTTAATGTGCTCACTCATTGTGCTCACTCATTGCGCTCACTCATTGCGCTCACTCATTGTGCTCACTTACCGTCAGGCGGCCGGCGCAATGTGATGGCGAACGATGCCGCGAATCAACGCCGCATCTTCCGGACTGACCTTCGCGTAAATCGCAGGACCGGCGGCGCGTTCGGGGTCGCCGGTGCGCAGCATCAGTTCGGCCCAGTCGAGCAGGCGCCGCGTGGAGAATGCGCTCGACAGGTCTTCGCGGGCGAACGCCGCGCGGCAGTCGGCGGCAATCGCGGCGAGCGTGATGGCGAGCGCGCGTGTCATATGCGGGGCGAGGGTGCGCATCAGCACGTCGGCTTCTTCGGCGGGCGTCAGATAGTCCAGCATGTAGACCCGCCAGCGATCGAGAAACGCCTCGTTCATCAGATTCGCGCCCTGATACAGATGACGGAACTGGCTCATCGCACCGACCGCATTCGCGGTAGCGAACAGCCGGAACGCGGGATGCGGCGCGACGATCTCATTGCCTTTTTCTTTCAGCACGAGGCGGCCGTGCGGTTCGAGCACGGCAGTGAGGGCGGCCAGGATTGACGGTTCGGCGAAATCGATTTCGTCGACGATCAGCCAGAAGCCTTCGCGCATCGCCGTGGGCAGCACGCCGTCCACCCAGATCGTCTCGCCGCTCTTGACCGTCCAGAAGCCGACAAAATCGCCGACGGTGGTTTGCCCATTCATGTTCGAGCGCAACACCCCGTGATGCGAGCGCGCGGCGACCTGTTCGATCAGGCTGGTCTTGCCCGCGCCGGTGTGACCGATCAGCATGACGCGCCGGTTCTCCACGATATCTTCGACAATGTCGTTAAAGCGCTCGGAGAACACATAGGCCGGATTGACGCGCGGCACGAGCGGATTGTCGACGCCGCAAGGCACGTCGACATGACCGATGCGCACGGTTTCGCCCGAGCCCTCTACCTGCGGATGGCGCTTCGCCGCCGAGGCCCGCGCCGCAACGCGCTGCAACTCCGGCATGAAGGCCACCCGTTCTACGGTGCCCGCTCCGTCCGGGACATCGGGCGTATCGATCGCAAAGCCCTCGCGGCGCCACTTCTTGAGCTTCGCACGCAGGTTTTCTGCGTCGACCACCAGATCGATATCGACCGATCCGGTGCCGTTGCCTTCATCGACCCCATGCTCGAGCCGATAGTTTTCCGGCCGGTCCGCCACACTGACGCGCCACCATTCCGCGCCGGTTTCGGTCGCGCGCTGGTAAAGGCCAAGGTTTTCGTCTTCGCTCAGTTCAGGCGCTTTCATGGCAAGTGGCAAATGGTGAATCGTGAATGGTCAAATAACGAACAATGCGCTTCGATTTGGCTAAGGCCAAATGACCGACTATCTTATCGTGAGTAGCTTTCGATCTTCCCGACAGGGGTTTCTTTTGGGGCGCGGTGTGACGCGGCGAGTAGTTTTGAGTCTTAGGCAGTCGGCTTTGCCCATTATCTCGACAGAAGAAACTGACGGCAAAAACAATGAGACTACATACAAAATTAATGGCTGCTCTCGCGGTGGCAAGTCCTCTGGCATATGGTCAAACCAGCGTGACGTTATATGGCCGTCTCGACGGCGGCGTGGAATATCTGAATCACATCGACAATGGCGCAGGCGGCAGTTCAAGCCGTTGGAGTGCTGAAGGCGGCGATTGGGGCACCAGCATGCTGGGCCTGAAAGGCAATGAAGATCTGGGCGGCGGGCTGAATGCGATCTTCAATCTGGAAACCGGTCTGCAAGTCATGAACGGCACCACCGGTGGCGGACGGTTGTGGTCACGGCGTGCGTTCGTCGGTTTGAAGAGCGGCCAGTGGGGCACGCTGCAAGCCGGGCGCAATCTGTTCATCGATAGCGACGGGGTGTGGGAGTTCGACCCGTTCGTGCAGGAGGCATTTTCGTCGGCATCGCTCGTGCGCGGACGCAACTGGCAACAGACCAGCAACAACGTCGAGTATCACAGCCCGGTGTTGTGGGGCTTCGACGTGCAGGCGCAATACGCCTTCGGCAATCAGGCAGGCGCGTTCAACAGCGGCGCGCCGGGCGAGTTCGGCCGCTCCGACGGCATCATGCTGACGTACCACTCGCCGCTCTTCGACGTGCGTGGCATCTACGATGAACTGCGCGACAGCAACGGCCGCCTGAGCAATGTCTTCCAGAGCTCGCGCGAATATTTCGTCGGTGCGAATGTGCATTTCGACGCGGTGAAGATCCAGGGCGCGTATACGCATTACGCGGCGCCGGATTCGCCGGCGGGCGTGGCCGACAGTGCCGATCACTACTGGCTCGGCGCCACGTACAACGTCCAGCCACGCTGGGCCGTGACGGCGGGCGGCTTCTACATCAAGGTCGGCGACGGCGGCGGCGATGCCGCGCACGACCCGTCCGGCCACGCGATGATGTACGTGCTCGGCACCACCTATAACCTCTCGAAGCGCACCTTCGTGTACAGCACGGTGGGCTACGTGCGCAACGGCAGCAACTCGAATTTCTCGCTTGAAGCGTCGCCACGCGATGCTGCCAATAACACGAGTCCGCTCGCGGGCGAGTCGCAAACCGGCGCGTATGTCGGGATGCTGCATCAGTTTTAACGCAGCTTTAACGCAGCTTTAACGGCACGTCCGGCGGCAACTTCGGCAAGACAGCAGGCTGTTCACGAATGCGCCCATGCTGGGCGCGCCACGAAAAAACGGTGCGCACCTTGCAGTGCGCACCGTCGTCAGGTCAGTGCGAAGCCCGGCGGCAAACCGGGCAGCACGCATCAGAAGATGTTGCGCAGGCCGACTGCAACGCCGGTCTGGTTGTTGCGGCCAGGGAAGTCCGCAGTCGCCGCGCCGGTTCCGCGGATGAAATCGACCGTGCCATACACTTCGGTGCGCTTGGACAGCGAGTACTCGGCGAGCAGCACGGCCGAGTAGCGGACGCCGCGGCCGAGCGTGGTGTCGTTGGCGTCCAGCGCATTGCGGGCATGATCGTAGTAGCCCGCTGCGGTCAGCAACAGCGGAGCCGTCACCTGCCAGGTGGTACCGACGTAGAAGCCATCGTCAATGCGGTTGGTATTCGTAACAGGCGCCGCAAAATTGGCCGCCGGCGAGTTCGCGGCCGCCATGTAGAGGTCGACGATACCGGTGTTGTCCTGCGCATGCAGCCAGCCTGCATAGGCCTTGATCGTGCTGAACGCATAGACAGCGCCGACGTTGACGACCTTGAACTTGTTGTTATGCGCATCGCTGTTCTGCTGGTAGCCGGCATCGAACGACAGGCCACCGTACGTATAGGACGCGGTCAAGCCGTACATATTGTTCGCGCCGGTGCTGCCGGCCACGCCGCCAAAGCTGTACATGCCCTCGACGTTCAGGCCGCCGAACTGGCCGTTGTACTTGACGGAGTTATTCTGGCGCAAGCCGTAGCCGAGTGCGCCGGGCAGCCAGCCATCCTGATCGTAGTTGCCGACGGTCAGCGGGTCGTAGACGTTACCGAGCTGGTCGAACAGCGGCGTATTCTGGCGGCCCATGGTGACGGTGCCGTACTGGTTGCTCGACAGCCCAACATAGGCCATCCGATTGAACAGGGTGCCCGAGCTCGCGAGCTGGCCGTTCCAGAGGTTGAAGCCGTTTTCAAGCCGGAACACCGCGGACAGGCCGCCGCCCAGGTCCTCGCTCCCTTTCAGGCCCCAGCGACTGCCGGTGATCGGGCCGACGCCCATCGACACCTGACTGTCGTTGTTCGCGTTCGCGTTGGTGAGGTAGCGCACGCTCGTGTCGACAATGCCGTACAGCGTGACCGAGTTTTGCGCGAAAGCGGATTGAGCCGCGAGAGCAATCAATGCTCCGCCGATGGCGCTGATGGTTTTCTTCATCGAGGTTTTCCCCTTGTATATTTGATATTTGATAGGCAAGCCGCCCGTGTTGGCCGTGGCCACGGGTCATGAGCTATGTCCTTGCGGGGGGCGATGATATTTCCGCAAAAATAATTCATGTATTGATTTAATTTGTCTGTCGCCGGTTTGCAACATTCGGTGCGCGCCGGTATCGGCGGGCGAACCTGCTGGGGTCACACCACATAGGCTTCGAACAGAAATCGATGGCCGTTTGGTATTTCCCCTGATTGGAGCGGACCGGTCTGGCGTGCTTGCCCCGATGGGGGAGCCCATGCGCTGAAGCAGTTAAACCGATGCATGGCAAATGGCGCGGAATCGCCATCGAGACTGCAAGCCGCTTGAAAGGGCGGTCTCCGATCCACGGAACACCATGGCGCCGGACGTAAAGCGCCGTGCAGTTTTGCGCGCATCGGCGCATTATCGATGAGCCTTGCGGTCCTCATGCGTTCTTTCCACGTTCTTCCACGCGAACACGGTTCGCCGGCCACGCCGATACAGCGCGTCGCGGCGAAGTTCCCAACCGCCGAACAAGGAGTGTCCCATGCAAAACGATCCTGCCCTCGATCAGCTATGCATCAACACGATTCGCACGCTATCGATGGACGCTGTGCAAAAGGCCAATTCCGGTCACCCCGGCACGCCGATGGCACTGGCGCCGGTCGCCTATCATCTGTGGCAAAACCATCTTCGCTATGATCCGGACGAGCCGCTGTGGTCGAACCGCGACCGCTTCGTGCTCTCGGTGGGGCATGCGTCGATGCTGCTGTACTCGCTGCTGCATCTGGCGAATGTAAAGGCCGTGGACGACGACGGTAAGCCGACCGGTTCGCCCGCCGTCTCGCTCGACGATATCGAACATTTCCGCCAGCTCGGCAGCAACACGCCGGGCCACCCCGAATACCGTCTGACCACCGGCGTGGAAACGACCACCGGGCCGCTCGGCCAGGGGCTGGGCAATAGCGTCGGCATGGCGATGGCGTCGCGCTGGTACGAAAGCCACTTCAACAAGCCGGACGCACCGCTGTTCGATTACCGCGTCTACGCGCTATGCGGCGACGGCGACATGATGGAGGGCATCTCGCACGAAGCGGCGTCGCTCGCAGGGCATCTGAAGCTGTCGAATCTGATCTGGATCTACGACAGTAACCGCGTGACGATTGAAGGGCACACCGATCTCGCGTATAGCGACGATGTGGAAAGCCGCTTTCGCGGTTACAACTGGCACACCTTGCATGTGAGCGACGCGAACGACGCCGCGGCGCTGGAAGCCGCGTTGGTCGAAGCGAAAAGCATCACGGACAGGCCGACGCTGATCGTGGTCCACAGCATTATCGGCTGGGGGGCGCCGCACAAGCAGGATACTTCTGCCGCGCACGGCGAAGCGCTCGGTGTCGAGGAAGTCGCGCTTACCAAGAAGTTCTATGGCTGGCCCGAGGACAAGTTCTTCTATGTCCCGGACGGCGTGCACGAACGCTTCGCGCAGGGCATCGGTGCGCGCGGCAAGACGGCGCACGAGGCATGGCAGGCGAAGTACGACGCGTACATCGCGAAATACCCGGAACTGTCGCGCGAATTCGCGCAGATGGAAGCGCATGCGTTGCCCGCGGGCTGGGACAGCGACATCCCCACGTTCGATGCGGACCCGAAGGGCATCGCCTCGCGCGACTCGTCGGGCAAGGTGCTCAATGCGATTGCCGCGCGCGTGCCCTGGATGATCGGCGGCGCGGCCGATCTCGCGCCGTCCACCAAGACCAATCTGAAGTTCGAAGGCGCGGGCAGCTTCGAACACGACAACTATGGCGGCTGCAACCTTCACTTCGGGATTCGCGAGCACGGCATGGGTGCGGCGGTGAATGGCCTCGCGTTGTCGAATCTGCGGCCGTTCGGTTCGACCTTCCTGATTTTCAGCGACTACATGAAGCCGCCGATTCGCCTTTCCGCGATCATGGAAGTGCCGGCCATCTACGTGTTCACGCACGATTCGATTGGCGTCGGGGAGGATGGGCCGACCCATCAGCCGATCGAGCAACTGGCCTCGCTGCGCGGCGTGCCGGGGCTGACCGTGCTGCGTCCTGGCGACGCCAACGAAGTCGCCGAGGCCTGGCGCGTGGCGATGTCGCAGGCGCGGCGGCCGTCATGCATTGTCGTGTCGCGTCAGGCGTTGCCGACCCTGGACCGCACGCGCTATGCGTCGGCCAAGGGCGTGCAGAAGGGCGCTTATGTGCTCGCCGATGCGCCTGACGGGCAGAAGCCCGAGGTGATCCTGCTCGCCACGGGCAGCGAACTGTCGCTGTGCGTCGAGGCCTACGAGAAGCTCAGGAGCGAAGGGATCGCGGCACGGGTGGTGTCGATGCCGTCGTGGGATATCTTCGAGCGCCAGGACGAGGCATATCGGGACGCCGTGCTGCCACCCGAAGTGGACGCGCGAGTCGCGGTCGAACAGGCGGCGTCGCTTGGTTGGGACCGCTATGTCGGGCGGCTCGGCGCGCAGGTGGTGATGCATACGTTCGGCGCGTCCGCGCCCTTCGCCGACCTGAAGAAGAAGTTCGGCTTCACGGTCGAGCACGTGTATGACGCGGCGAAGCAGCAGATTGCGCGGGTGAAGGGCACGTGATCATCGAGCATGGCCTGAAGTTTTCGGCGATTGCCGGCTCAATACCCGCTGCAATTCTCGCGGATCGACTGGCCATGTTGAACGAGTTCATCAACGATTTCGCGGGATAACCCGTAAGCAGGAATCCTTAACGCGGTGCCGCCTTTTTCCGACAGATGTCGCGTTTGCATTCAACTGACGTTTGCGTGTTTTCCCGAACTCGCAGTGACTATATCCGTCCGTATACAGCGGCTGATGATGTCGGGGTGAACACGAAGTCCTGCGCAATGCACGCGCCAGGGGCGGCATGCACGGTGGAAGTGCGTTTTATCCATATTTCGACGCAATATCTCGTGCTTGCACACGATGTATCGGGAGGAGTCAAGACGGCATAAATCAGGAAGCGGCGCGACGCTCAGTGAGCTATGGTGGTGGGGTAGCGCGTGTGTGGCGGCGAATCGTGCGCGGCGTGGCGAAAACCGAAGCGAATGCCTGGCGAGCGATAAGCGCTCGCCGCGCGGTGGGAGCGAATCTTGCACGCAGATGCCTCGGTGCGCCAGAACGGCACCCGGAAGAAGCCAGGGAGAAAATGGTGACGTTCGACAACAGAATGGACGAGAACGACGACGTCGTGGTCTGGCGGCCTATTCAGTATGCGATGGCATCAAACCGGCGCGTGCTCGTGGTCGACGATTACCAGGAAGCGGCCGAAGCTTTGCAGATGCTCCTGAATGCTGACGGTTTCGAGTGCCGCGCGTTGCTGGACCCGTTCGCCGTTTGCGGCATGGCCTGCGAGTGGCAGCCGTTCGCCGTTCTGCTCGACATCAAGATGCCCGGCCTCGATGGCCTCGAACTGGCTCGTCGCCTGCGGGCCGACCCATTGACTTCGCACATGCTGCTGGTGGCCTGTACGGCTTTTGCTTCGCGCGAAGACCGGGCGCGTGCCAAGGCAGCGGGTTTCGACGCGCATTGTGCCAAACCCCTGACGCCGGAGCGCCTCTTGCGCGTGCTCGAGTCGGCCGCCGCGCTGCATGCGATCGCACCGCCGTAAAAATGGCGTAACGGTTGAAAATCGGTTGAAAATCTTGAGGCGTTGAGATTGCCTGAGGGGGCCTTGTGCTGAGCGCAACGCCTGGGTCCGGAATTTGCTGAACCGGCGAGCTTGCACATTTCAAACACGTGTGCCGGCATCCTCGGCTTCCACAGGAATCCCAATGTCATCCCAGTCCAGCTACTCGACGCGCATCGCGGAAGGCACGCCTTTCCCGCTTGGTGCGACGTGGAACGGAAGCGGTGTCAATTTCGCGCTGTTCTCAGCGCATGCAACGAAGGTCGAACTCTGTCTGTTCGATGACACCGGCGCGACGGAAATCGAACGCATCGAACTGCCGGAGTACACCGACGAGGTCTGGCACGTGTTCGTGCCGAATCTGAAACCGGGAGCGGTGTACGGCTATCGGGTTCACGGTCCCTATGAACCGGAACAAGGACATCGCTTCAATCCGAACAAACTCCTGCTCGATCCCTACGCCAAGGCGCATATCGGCGAGCTCAAGTGGGCGCCGGAAATATTCGGGTATACGCTCGATTCGGAAGACGGCGACCTGTCATTCGACGAACGCGACAGCGCGCCCTTCGTGCCGAAGTGCGAGGTGGTCGACGCCAACTTTTCGTGGCGTCATCCGGAACGCAACGCGCTGCCCTGGGAGCGCGCGATCTTCTATGAGACCCATGTGCGCGGTTTTACCCAACGTCATCCTGAAGTGCCGGAGAATTTGCGCGGCACCTTCGCAGGTCTCGGCCAGCCCGTCGTGGTCGACTACATCAAAGGCCTCGGCGTCACATCAGTCCAATTGTTGCCGGTTCAGACCTTCGTCAACGACAGCTATCTGCTCGACAAAGGTCTCACCAACTACTGGGGCTACAACACGATCGGGTTCTTCGCGGCCGATCCGCGCTTCTTCGCGTCTTCGACCAACCCGGTTGGCGAATTCAAGGACATGGTGGACCGCTTTCATAGCGCCAACCTCGAAGTCATTCTCGACGTGGTCTACAACCACACCGCCGAAGGCAACGAGCGCGGTCCGACGATTTCCTTCAAAGGCATCGACAATGCATCCTACTATCGGCTGATGCCCGATGAGCCACGCTATTACATCAACGATACCGGCACCGGCAACACGCTCAATCTGTCCCATCCACGCGTGCTGCAGATGGTGACCGACAGCCTGCGCTACTGGGTAACGGAAATGAAAGTCGACGGTTTCCGTTTCGACCTCGCCACGATTCTTGGCCGCGAGCCGCACGGGTTCGACGAAGGCGGCGGGTTCCTCGACAGCTGCCGGCAGGATCCGGTGCTTTCGAGCGTGCGGCTGGTTGCCGAGCCGTGGGACTGCGGACCCGGCGGCTATCAGGTGGGCGGCTTTCCGCCAGGCTGGGCGGAATGGAACGACCGCTTCCGCGACACGGTGCGCGAATACTGGAAGGGCGACGAAGGCAAGGTCGCCGATCTCGCGACACGTTTGACCGGTTCGGGCGACAGGTTCAATCGTCGTGGGCGGCGTCCGTGGGCGAGCGTCAATTTCATCTGCGCGCATGACGGCTTCACGCTCAACGATCTGGTGTCGTACAACGACAAGCATAACGAGGCCAACGGCGAAGACAACAAGGACGGTCATTCGGACAACAAATCATGGAACATGGGCGTCGAAGGCCCAAGCGACGATGCGGATATCCGTGAGCAACGCGAGCGCCAGAAACGCAATCTGCTGGCCACGCTGCTGCTCTCGCAAGGCACGCCGATGATGCTCGCGGGCGACGAATTCGGCCGCACGCAGAAGGGCAATAACAATGCATATTGCCAGGACAACGAGATCAGCTGGGTCGATTGGGACGGCATCGACGACGATGGACGCGCGCTGACCGAGTTCGTCAAGAATCTGACCACGTTGCGCCATCGTCTGCCGGTACTGCGCCGCGGACGCTTTCTGACTGGCGAATACAACGAGGCGCTCGACGTGACCGACGCGCGCTGGCTTTCGCCAGACGGCACCGATCTTTCGCAGGAACAGTGGGACGATCCGTCGATGCGCTGCTTCGGGTTTGTGATTGACGGGCGCGCTCAGGCGAGCGGCATTCGACGCCCCGCCTCCGATGCGACGTTGCTGCTGGTGCTGAATGCCCATCACGACGTGGTCAATTTCACGCTGCCCGACATTCCCGAGGGCGACCAGTGGACTTGTCTGCTGGATACGAACATGCCGGTGCGCGCCGGGCTGCCTCAATTCAGCGCCGGCGACGCGTATCAGGTAACCGGCCGTTCATTGCTGCTGTTCGCACTTGACGCGCCGAGCCATGCGACGCGGCGCGTGTTTGATCGCCTGGAAGAACAACTGACCACTGATGAAAGCGAACGCCCAGCGTGAACGTGACCTGACGAGTATTGGGAGCAGGCACGCGATGAGATCGAGAAGGAAGCGCCGCCGATAGAAAGCAGGCCGGTGGCCGAAGCACCGAAGAAGTGACAATGCGCCGGCGCGCTAGGGAGAACGGCAGAAGTGCGGTAAATTCCGGGAAAGGAAATAGCGCACGAACAAAGTGGGGCGCGTTGTGCATCGCCGCCCCGACCTGTCCTCATCTTTCATGGAGATCGTGACCGTGCAACGTGCGGAGCGTGTCGCAGTCGATTTCCCCATGCCGTCGCGTAATTTCGCGGCAACGCGACGCGTGCTTCTGATCGTGCTCGCCGTTTCGATTGTGTTTCCTCTGGCCTGCCTCGCGGGTTATGGATACTTTGATTACCAGCGCCGGATTGCCGATGCGAACGACATGATCGACCGGCTCGCGCGCGTGACCGAAGAACAGGCTGTCAAGGTGCTGGACCTCAACCAGCAGATGGCCTCGCGCATTGTCGACCTGCTCGGTAATGACGACGACGCGCAGATCCGCGCGCAGGAAGCCGGATTGCACGACCGTTTGCGGCAAATCGGCGGCGACTTTCCGCAGGTCGCGTCGATCTACCTGCTTGGCGTGAACGGCGATTTGCTGGCGTCGAGCCGCACTTATCCGGCGCCCGTCATGTCGACGCGTCAACGCGAAGACTTCATTGCCGCGAAAGCGATGCGGCCGCAGCCGTATTTCTCCCAGCCCATGTTCGGGTCGCTGTCGCAGACCAATGTGTTCAACACCGCGACCGGCCGCTCAGGCGAGAACGGGCAGTTTCTCGGCGTGGTGTCCGTGGCGCTGCGCACCGAGTACTTTTTGCGCTTCTACCGTGAGCTGACGAATGGCGATACGTCGCTTTCGTTAGGGCTGTACCGCCAGGACGGCAGTCTGCTGGTGCGTTATCCGACGTGGCCGGCCGGCGCCAGGCCCACCCGGCATAGCGCGTTCGTCGCGGCATTGCGCGACCAGCAGCTATTCGGTCACATCCGTCTGACTTCCACGGTCGACGGCGTTGAACGGCTACTGGCGTTTCGCCGGGTCGGCGATTATCCGCTCTATGTCGTGAGCGCGTATGAGACTGCTTCGATCGGCGGCGCGTGGCGCCAGCACTTCATGGCGATCGCGGCGATCGCCGCGGTGCCTTGTGTGGCGATCTGGCTGCTGGTGTTTTTCTCGTTGCGCCGGCTCGCCGGCGAGCGCCGCGCGTGGGAGCGCTGGCAAGGCGAAGTGGCCATGCGTCTTTCCGCGGAGGCGTCGAGCCGGCAATTGCAGCGCATGGGCGCGCTCGGCAATCTCGTCGCCAATGTCGCGCACGACTTCAACAATCTGCTGATGGTGGTGTCGGCTAACACCGAACTGGCGCGTTTGAAGCGCTATAACAAGCTGGAAAAAGAGGTGCAAGCCATTGAGCGCGCCACCGCCTCAGCGGAATCGCTGACGCGGCAGCTCCTGAGCGTGGCGAAGAAGCAGCCGCTCAAGCAGGAACGGCTCAACCTCGCCACCTGGCTGCCGAGCGCGGCGCCGCTGATCGACGCGGCGCTCGGCGACAACATCGAAATGGCCTTCAACATGGTCGACAACGTCTGGCAGGTGCTGGCCGACCCGACCGACCTTGAATTCGCGATCATGAATCTGGCGGTCAACGCGCGCGACGCGATGCCGCACGGCGGCCGCTTCGTGATCCGTTGCCAGAATAACCGTCTGGTGGGCAGCGACACCTTGCTGCCCGACGGCGAATATGTGCTGATTGCCTGCTCCGACGACGGCGAGGGCATGCCCGAAGCCGTCACCCGTCGCGCGTTCGAGCCGCTGTTTACCACCAAGCTGCGCGGCTCGGGCACCGGCCTCGGCCTCGCCCAGGTCCTCGCCATGTGCGAACAGGCTGGCGGCACGGCCAAAATCGACAGCGTGCTCGGCCGCGGCACGACGGTCAGACTTTATTTGCCGCGTTATCGGGAGCGGCAGAAAGCGTTGACGCCGGACGTGGACACGGCGCAACAGCCGGCGCCGGCTTCAAAGGGCAACGTTCTGCTGGTGGAAGACAACGAAGACGTGGCGGCGGGCGTTGCCGCCGTGCTGGAAACCTTCGGCTGCGAAGTGCGGCACGAGCCAACCGCCGACCAGGCGTTCGACGTGTTGGCCGGCGGCGCGAAGTTCGAACTCGTGCTGTCCGACATTCAGATGCCGGGCAAGCTCAACGGCATCGACTTCGCGGAGAAAGTACGCAGCGCGTGGCCTGCGCAGAAGATCGCGCTGATGACCGGCTACGCCGACGAACTCGAACGGGCGCGCCGGCTCGGCGTAGCGATACTCGCCAAACCCTTCAATATCGACGAGCTGCACGCCCTGGTGGCATGCGAACCGTAAAGCCACCTCGGCAAGCCGGATTCGCCGCAGGCGCTGCTCACCCTGGGGACTAGACCTTTTTCCCGCGCTGCACCGTAGTTGGACGAAACGCCTGGCGAGGCCGTCGTTGCCGCTCGCTACGGGTGTCCATGAGGTGTGCTCCCGTTGGTCCGGTTTGCGGACGAAGTCTCGCTAGAGCGAAGCAAAAGCCTTGACTATGTCCGTGGCATCGGTCGGACGCACGATGCGTGCGACTTCGGCGCCGTCGCGCATGAGGACCAGCGTGGGCCAGAGTTTGACCTTGAAGGAGCGCCCGAGCGGGCGGCCTGGGCCGTCTTCGACCTTGAGATGCCGGATGCCGGCATGGGGTTCGAGGGCTTTAGCAATCGAGGCTTGCGCGCCCTGGCAGTAGCCGCACCAGTTGGTGCCGAATTCTATGACCGTGGCGCCCGGCAGGGTGTCGACTTCGGCTCGGGAGGGGGCGTGGGAGGAATAGGGTGTCTGGGTCGTCATGGGTGTTCCGGTGCTTTTTTACCTTCGCGGACAGCGGTGTCCGCTTGCGCGGGAGCGCCTGCTGGGCGTGGATTGGATAAAGAGTAGCAGCAATGGGCGGAATCGTCCGTGAGGGGAGCAGGGCGTGCGTCGTCGCGCAAATTTCGCACAAGCCCATCGTCTTGCCAGCGTGACCTGTTAAACGTCATGATTCGCTCCAGCGGCATCATCGGGTTCAGGAAAGAATATGGCAGAAAGGATCTACCTTCAGCGTCCCGGCACGGACGAAACCGTCGCGGTTGCTACAGGCTTCAGTTGGGGCGCGTTGCTGTTGGGCTTCGTCTGGGCCATGTCGAAGAGAATGTGGTTTGCCACGTTCATCATGCTGGCGGTCAATACGCTGCTGTTTTTCACGGGCCTATGGGGTGAAACGGTCGGCACGATCGGACTGGTGCTGTCCGTGCTGTTCGGCATTGCCTGTGGTGTCTATGGCAACCAGTGGCACCGTTGGACGCTCGAACAGCGCGGATATGTCGTCGTGCCGCCGGCGGGCGAGGGCAAGTAGCTTGAAAACCGCCCGTTTTTTCGACCTGCTGCGCATCCCTGGCTTCAAGCCGCTGGCCGCCGCCACCCTCATGCTCGGTGTGGCGATGTCGTTCACCGCTCCCTATCTGTCGCTGTTCGGCGTCGAGCGCGCCGGCATGACGCCGCTCAAGCTCGGCATCTTCATGACGCTGATTGCCGCCAGCGGGGTGCTCTCCAGCGCCGTCGCCGGCCGCTGGAGCGATGCCAGCGGACGGCACCGGCCGTTGCTGCTGGCGGCGCTGGTGGCCGCCGCATTGGGCTATCTATGTTTATGCGTGGTGCGTGACTACCGGCTGTTGCTGGCGGTCGGCATTGTCTTTATCGGCGCGGGCGGCTCGGCCATTTCGATGGTGTTCTCGTTCAGCCGCGCGGCGCTGCCAGTGCAGGACCTCGCGGAGCGCGCGTTCGCGAGCGCCACCTTGCGGACCATCCTGTCGGCGGCGTGGGTGTTCGGTCCGTCGGTCGGCGCACTGGTGCTTGCCGGCGCCGGCTTTTATGGGCTTTTCCTGTTCGCCGCGGCAAGTTTCGCGGCCTGCGCGGCGATCGTCTGGCGCATGCGGGAGCCGCAAGGCCATCTGGGCGATCACACGGTGGAAGACACGGCATCGGAACCATTGGCCTCAATCACCGTGCCGCCACTGACCGCGCCCGGCGAAGAGGCGCACGAGGACCTGCCGGGCGTCGCCTCGCCGAACGACATTCGCCGGGCCGTGGCCGCGCTCACCTTGCTGGGTCTCGCCGCGAACGCCACCATGATCGTGCTGCCGCTCTACATTGTGCACGGCCTGAACGGCACGCATCTCGACGTGTCGGTGATGCTCGGCCTTGGTGCCTTGACGGAAATTCCGATGATGCTCGCGCTCGGCGCGAAGTCGTCGACGCTGCACAAGCCCAACTGGCTGGCCGCCTGCGCGGCGGTTCACGCCGTGTATTTCGTCGCGATGTCGCTGGCGGGGAACGTCCACGTGCTGATCCCGATGCAGATCCTTAACGCATTCGTCGTCGCGGTGACCTCATGCCTCGGCATGACCTACGTGCAGGATCTGATGCCGCACTCGCCGGGCCGCGCGACCGCGCTGTTCTTCAATGCCGCGCGGGTCGGCTCGATTCTCTCCGGCATTTTGTCGGGTTTGCTGGTGCAGGCGTTCAGCTATCGCGGCACGTTCCTGTTCTGCGGTTTGCAGGCGCTTTGCGCGCTGGTGCTGTTCGCCGTGCCGGGTTACCGCTATCCGCAGATGTGGCGTGCGGTGCGGCGTTTTGCGCGCACGCAATACGGGAAGCTTCAGGTGCGGCAGCGATAGGGCTCGCGGTTCGCACGCGGCTCGCACGCGGTTCGCACCAACGCACGTCCGGAACTTCAGGCTGTGCAAAACCGCTGCAAAGAAGCGTATCGTCGTTCAATGCCGGCGAGGATGGCCGATTCACTGCGCGGACGATCCTAGGCTGCTACCGTGTGTTCGTCGAATCACGTAAACGCACCTACAGTCAGAAGAGCCACTTGCCGCAGATGAAACGCGCAGCATGGCGCCAGTACGCCGAACCAGATCGAAGTGCGCAACGAGACACTTTCCGGAGCGAGATATGCAACTAGGCATGATTGGATTGGGACGCATGGGCGCGGACATGGTGCGTCGCCTGACGAAGGGCGGTCAGCAATGCATCGCTTACGACGTGCAAGCGGCCGCGGTGGACAAGCTGAAGCAGGAGGGCATAGCAGGTGCAGCGTCGCTCGAAGACCTGGTCGCGCAACTGCAAAAACCGCGCGCGGTGTGGCTGATGGTGCCCGCCGCGGTAGTCGACAAGACGCTCGGGAACCTCGTGCCCTTGCTGGAGCCCGGCGACATCGTGATCGACGGCGGCAACTCCTATTACCACGACGACATTCGCCGCAGCGCCGACCTGGCCAGCCGTCAGCTTCACTATGTGGACGTCGGCACGAGCGGCGGCGTCGCAGGCCGTGAGCGCGGCTACTGCCTGATGATCGGCGGCGAGACTGAGGTCGTGAAGCGGCTCGAACCGATTTTCTCGACGCTCGCGCCGGGTGCGGGCGCGGCGCCTGCCACGCCAGGCCGCCCAGCCGGCGCCAGCACGGCCGATCAGGGCTTCCTGCATTGCGGTCCGCAGGGGGCGGGACACTTTGTGAAGATGGTCCACAACGGCATCGAATACGGAATGATGGCCGCGTATGCCGAAGGCCTGAACATCCTGCGCCACGCCGACGCCGGCAAACACGCGCGCGAAGCCGATGCCGAAACATCGCCGCTGCGCCGTCCCGAGCTTTACCAGTACGAATTGAATCTCGCCGAGGTCACCGAGGTATGGCGGCGCGGCAGCGTGATCGGTTCGTGGCTGCTGGACCTGATAGCGGGATCGCTCGTCAGCGACGCCGATCTGCAAAGCTACGCAGGACGCGTATCGGACTCGGGCGAAGGGCGCTGGACCGTGGCGGCGGCGATCGACGAAGGCGTGCCCACGCCGGTGCTGAGCGCGGCGCTGTTCGCGCGTTTCAGCTCGCGGGGCGACGCGGATTTTGCGAACCGGGTGTTATCGGCGATGCGGCACGACTTTGGCGGTCACGTCGAGAAAGCGGCCACGCCGGCCGCTGGGCACACGAGCTAATTCATGGGAGCCGGAATGGAAGCCGCTAATGCTACGCCTCACGACGTCGTGTTTCTGTTCGATTGCGATAACACGTTGCTGGACAACGATCATGTGCTGGCGGATTTACGTGCGCACATGATCCGGGAGTTCGGCGAGAAGAACAGCGCGCGGTACTGGGAAATATTTGAAGACTTGCGCGCGGAGCTTGGTTACGCCGATTACCTTGGAGCGTTGCAGCGCTATCGGCTGGAGCAGCCTCGGGACACGCGCCTGTTGCTGATGTCGTCGTTTCTGATCGAGTATCCATTTGCGAACCGGCTGTATCCGGGGGCATTGGATGCGATCAAAAACGTGTCGAAGCATGGGCCCGCGGTGATTTTGTCCGATGGCGATGTGGTGTTCCAGCCGCGCAAGATCGCCCGCTCGGGCTTATGGGACGAGGTCGAGGGACGGGTTTTGATCTACATCCATAAGGAGCAGATGCTCGATCAGGTGATGGAGTGTTATCCGGCCCGGCAGTACGTGATGGTGGATGACAAGTTGCGGATTTTGACGGCCATGAAGAAGGCCTGGGGGGAGAGGCTGACTACGGTTTTTCCTCGCCAGGGGCATTACGCCTTCGATCCCAAAGAGATATCCAGCAATCCGCCTGCGGATGTGACGATTGAGAGGATTGGGGAACTGGCTGATATCGACGTCAATCTGCTTCTGAGCGGCGGGACGGCAGGGGGCGCTTAGGCCCCCAATCAGATGCGGTCCGCCGTCGCGCATTTAGCATATCGAGGGTAACCGCATCGACTTAATGCTCGCTTAAAGTCTGGCGCAAGACCGGCAGCCTCGGGCACTTCAGCGGGCCGACGGCTCAACAGATCAATAGTCCAACAACGTACAGACACGGCGCCCAATTGAGCGCATGATCCTTGCTTGGCGCGCGTCGTAAACAGGTTTGCTCAAAATCAGCCGCGCGCTCAATCGGACGCCCGCTTTCACGTCGCAGGCAATCAAGCGCTGTGCGGCCGGCGGGCCAAGGAAAAATCATGACATCCGCAATCTGGGGCATCGTGGCCGGCATGGTGCTGATGTTCGGCGCCTCGATGTACCTGCGTCAGTTGCGTCTCCTGCACCGCCCGGACCGCCGCTGGACCGGCAAGAAACGTTGATTTGTCCCACATCCTCGAAAAGGGAGGCTCCATGTCACTATTACCTTCTCAGCGGCGCTCGCCGTCGCCGTTGCGCCAATCCGATTCCCCAGGCGCCGTGCGCGACCGGCGCGCCGAACTCGGCCGCGCCGATGAAGCGCGCGCCGAACAACGCGAACGCGACGACGCGCGCAACGATCCCAATGCCAGCAAATGGCGCTACCAGCCGCCACAACGGGACCAGAAAGAGCCGGTTTGAGACCCTTCAACTGAAAACCCGCGAACGAGCAGTCGCACAATCGAACAATCGAGCGGGCGCTAGCCACCGTTCGGGCCGGCAATCGAATCGGCCGCTCCACACTCCACGCCACGACAATCTGCGCGCGCCTGGCTATCACGCGAAAGGCTATATCAACACGCTTGGTTTTATCGTCGTGTGGTCTGAAATGCCTGTTACGCCGAACAGGCGGGAGACGTCTTCGAGTGCTGCGGTTCTTTGTTGCTCGCGGTGAAGTTCGCCTAGCAGGCTGATGCGGCCGTGTAAGACTTTGACATGCAGGACGTTTGGGGGAAGGGCTGCATCCCAGGCTAGGCGCCTGATCGCTTCTGCGGCGATCTGTCCATCGGTGAGGTGCGTGCTTGCGTTGCTGCGCGCGGCGGAGCGGGAGCTAGCCATGGAGATTCCCTCGAGAGGGGACAGCGATTGGACAACACTAGCAGATGTCAAGGCCAACGCCACAAAAGCACAGACCAACAAGCGCCGCGCAGGCAAAAACAAGACCTATTGAATAGACCCAGCCACGACCTGCGCCGTAGCCGCCGACAACGTCCACCCCAAATGCCCATGCCCGGTGTTATAAAAGACGCCGCGCCGTTTCCCGCGCCCCACCTTCGGCAACATACTCGGCAGCATAGGCCGTAACCCAGCCCATGGAATCACCTTCGAAGTCGACACCTCAGGAAAATACCGTCGAGTCCAGTCGACCAAAGGCGCGATCCGATCCGACCGAATATCCCGATTGAACCCATTGATCTCCGCCGTGCCGGCGACCCGAAACCGATCCACGCCGAGCCGGCTAGTCACGATCTTCGCGCTATCGTCGAGCAGACTCACCCACGGCGCGCGCTGCTGGCTCACTTCATCGTCGAGGCAAACGGTGATCGAATAGCCCTTCACCGGGTAGACATTCACGTGATCGCCCAGCATTGCCGCAAAATCGCGGCTCTTTACACCGGCACACACCACGATCTGCTCAAAAGCAAACTGCTGCGGCTCACCGGCCAGATTCACGCTCAGCGAAAACCGCCCCTCAGCCGGCTGTTCGATAGCCGTAATTTCCGCATCGTAATGAAACTCCACGCCATGCCGCGCGCACGCCTCTGCAAGCCCACGTGTGAACTTGTGAATATCGCCAGTCGAATCCGAAGGCGTAAAAAAACCGCCAAAAAAATCACCCTGCAGCGTAGGCTCGATCGCATGCAACTCGCTCGACGTCACCGGATTCCGGTCCAGGCCGCCTTCGCGCAGCAATTCATTCACCTTGCTCGCGGCATCGAATTCCTTGCGCGTCTTATAGATGTGCAAAATGCCGCGCCGCTCCAGATCGAAGTCGATCCCCTCGCGCTCGGCGATCGAAAACAGATGCTCACGCGCTGCAATCGCGAGCCGCACCGTTTCGACGGTGTTCGCGCGATAGCGCGGAATCTGCCGTAAAAATTCGCCCATCCACGAATACTTGTGCCACGTGGGCATCGGATTGAGCAGCAGCGGGGCGTCGCGCGTGAGCATCCAGCGCAAGCCCTTCAGCACGGTGGCCGCACTGTTCCAGACTTCCGCATTGCTGGCGGACAGTTGGCCACCGTTGGCGAACGAGGTCTCCATCGCCGCATAGCGATGACGTTCGAACACGGTGACGTGGTGGCCGCGCTGCGCCAGGGCGTGAGCAGTCGTGACGCCGGTAATGCCGGCGCCGATAATGGCGATTCTTGACATGACATGATCCAGAGTAGTTGAGCATCACCGGTGTCGATTTCGTATCGAAACCGGCGTCGATGCCCCATCTGTTCATGTACCTGAGAGTTTCTTCCCGTGAGCATACGCGCGCGACGTAAGCGGTATGCGGGGAATCCCCTTCGGTGGGCGCGCACGGCGCCGCTCTCCAGATGTTCCAGCTGCGCGGTCCTTTTGCCTGAGAGTTTCCGGGGCGGTTGCTCCGTCGGCGTCGTCACAAACCTCTGACGATCTCTCCCGCGCTGCGATGCAGAACGGCTCGACGATACCGGGCAAAAGTCTTCGCCGCAAGTGTTTCCTGCAATGCAGCGCCCCATCGGCCCGGTACCGCGCCATATGGAACGGCAGTTCCGGCCACAAACGCGATGACCGCCGTTCAACTGCCGGCGTGGGTTTTTCAGGTCCGGATAGAGGGCTTGAAGCGGCGACATCGGCTATATTGGGTGGCGTTGCCCGACTTCAATTCACAGAGGAGACCGCCGTGCCCGCTGTCACAACCCTGCTCGCCTTCGCCCTGGTCTCGTTCGGCATGGTGCTCACGCCCGGCCCGAACATGATCTATCTGATCTCGAGATCGCTCTGCCAGGGGCGGCGCGCCGGACTCGTGTCGCTCGGCGGCGTCGCGCTCGGCTATGTGTTCTACGTGTTTTGCGCGGCGTTCGGTATCACGGCGCTGCTGTTGACGGTGCCTTACGCGTACGACGCGTTGCGATTCGGCGGCGCACTTTACCTGCTGTATCTGGCGTGGCAAGCGGTCAAGCCGGGCGGCCGCTCGCCGTTCCAGGTGCGCGACCTGCCGCACGACAGCCGCCGCAAGCTGTTCACGATGGGCCTCGTGACAAACCTCGCGAATCCAAAGATCGCCGTGATGTATCTGTCGCTGCTGCCGCAATTCATTTCACCGGAGCACGGCAGCGTGCTCACGCAGTCGATCGCGCTGGGCTGCGTGCAGATTGTTATCGCCGTCACGATCAATGCGCTGATTGCGAGCACGGCGGGTTCGATTGCCGGGTTTCTCGCTGGGCGGCCAGTGTGGCTGCTGGTGCAACGCTGGCTGATGGGCACCGTGCTCGCCGGTCTGGCCGTGCGGATCGCGCTGGACGCGCGCCGTTAAACCACATATCGAAGACTCGCCTGAGCCTGAGCAGCGGGCGCCCTGGCCACATCATGCTCATAGCGTCTTTTACATGAGTGTGGATATTCATCAACGAAACAGACATGCGCTTCGAGGAATGCGGACGCGTTCGGGACACACTCGGCCATTGCGGAGATTCGTACACCGCGAGCGGCCGGGGCGTTTATCATAGTGCCCACAAACTAAAACCTGCCGCCCGGCTGTGCCACGGTAATGCACACCCTCCACGAGACCAGGCGGCGCATGCGGCGACATCCTCCATGAACTCCACTCCCGACGCTGTTTCCCGTCCCTCAATCCGCGCTTTGACCTTGCTTGAAGGGCGCGTGCTTGGCGTGTTAGTCGAAAAGCAACACACCGTGCCGGACAGTTATCCGCTTTCGCTGAACGCGCTGACCTTGGGCTGCAATCAGAAGACCGGCCGCACACCCGTGATGAATGCGACCGAAGCCGAGGTGCTGACCGCCATCGACGGCTTGAAGCGCCTGAGCCTGGTGATGGAGGGCAGCAGCAGCCGCGTGCCGCGCTTCGAGCACAACATGAATCGGGTATTGGGCTTGCCAAGTCAGTCGGCGGCCTTGCTGACCACATTGCTGCTGCGCGGTCCGCAGACGGCGGCCGAGTTGCGCTTGAACAGCGCGCGCCTGCATGGATTTGCCGACATCTCGTCGGTCGAGGCGTTTCTCGACGAGTTGGCTGCCAACGACCCGCCGCGGGTAGCGAAGCTGGCCCGCACGCCGGGCGAGCGCGAAAATCGCTGGGCGCATCTGCTATGCGGCGAAGTCAGCGCGAGTGATCTGGCACAGCCGGGCGGGGAAGATGAGCTCGTGCCCTTGTCGGCGTTCGAGGCGGTAAAAGCCGAACAGAAGCGGCTTGCCGATGAGGTGAGCCGGCTTCAGGTGGTGGTGCGGCGCATGGCTGCCGAGTTGGGAATTGAAGTTGAAGAGCTTGGCACAGGGGATTGAAGCTTGATTGGCTTTCCGCGCGCCGCGAGCGTGCGAAAAGCCAGAAACTAGAACTTGTAGTTCACCGAAGCGAGTGTGTTGAGCTCGAATCTTTTTTCGGTAATCGGGCTATTCGCCGCGTCGTGCTCCAGTCGCCCGAAGGTAGCGGAAACCGACCCATTCCAGTGTTTGGAAAAGTCGTAAGTCACCATGGCGTTCATATGGACGTCCCGCACCCCGGCACTGGTGCTATACGTGGGCAGTCCTGACGCGGCGCTCTGCTGCCCGGACACGCCGAAGAACGTCCGCGTATAGGTCGCGTTCGCCCAGGTAAAGCCTGGGCCCACCGAGAACAACCAGCCGCCAACCGGCGCGGAAGCCACGAAATCCGTGCTGACCGTCGTCCCCTGGTGATTCCCGGCGATATCCTGGTACAACGCCACCGAACCGGTAAACGCCCACCACGTGTAGTCAGCGAAAAGCTTCAGTTTCGGACCGCCATTCACGTTGCCAAGTCCATGCAGGCGCGGATCGTCGGACTCCTTGCGAGTCTGGAAGTCGAAACTCAGCGCCGCGCCCACGTGATAGGCAGGACCGTGCAGTACGTTGACGCCGAGCACGTCAGGGCCCTGCGAGAAAATCCGGTCGTCATAGGAGATGTCCAGCGCAGGGAATGGGAATACGCTCAACTGTCGCGATCCCGGGTACTTGGGCGTGATCACCACGCCAGGTCCCACGCCGATTTTCCATTTGCTGTCGGTGGCCGCGCCCGTGCTCGCGTCAGTGGTCGCGTTCGGACTTGCATCCTCCGCGTAGGCTGCGCGCGCTGTGCAAAGGCCGAGTGCAGCGGCGAGCAGCAGTGACATGCGTGCGGATTTGCCGAACCGGACGGCGGTATGCAGCGGCGCGCGCGCGGCCTGGCCGTTTCTCTGCGTCGAATGCGTCGAATGCGTGGTAGGCGCCGTCATGCGCGCGCCTTGCCAAGCGCCGCAAGTTGCCTAAGGCGCCGCGCCAGCGCCTTCGAGACGACCTGTTGCTTGCCGCTATCGTCGCCGCTATGGGCAACTTCGCTCTCGCGCAGAAATAGCGCGGTTTCGCGCGCGACGATTTCGCGCTCGTTATCTGACGTAATCATGTGATACGAATCATCCAGCCAGATTGTGCGTAAAAAGGCAGCGCCGATATTCGCGGCGACAAACCGGGCATTGCGGGGACTCGAGGTCTCATCGTCGATCGCGTGGACAATCAGGCAATCGGTCTTGATGTCGCGCACCTGCGTGCGCACGCTCGCGGCGAGGCGGCTTGCCTGGCGCAATGCCGGCAATGAAATCGTCGACGGACCGACCTCGCTGAAGTCGCTGCGCTGCATGGCGCGGGCGATCTTCGCTCGGAGCGCTTCGTTGCGCAAGCCGAACGGTGCTTCCTCGCGGTAGCGCCAGCGTTTGCGCATCGGCGTGAAGTACGCCCAGTTGAGCAGGAAACGATACCAGGGGATCGCCCAGCCGTCGTAAGAGAGCGTCAGCGACAACAGCACGAGCGATTGCGCCGCTGGACGGCGATGCGCCAGCGCCAGCGCCAACGCCGCACCGATCGACAACCCGCAGATCGAGACGCGTGCAAAGCGCGCGGCCAACGCGTCGTACTCGCGCACGGCGGCCTCGAGCCAGACCTCCATTGCCGCTTCTTGGGAGCCTGCGCTGTAGCCGGGCAGAACCGGCGCGCAGGTGGTGAAGCCCTCGGCGTTCAGATAGCGCGCGAGAAAACGTAATTCGAGCGGCGAGCTTGACAGGCCGTGCAGCATCAGCACGGCATGATCGTCGCCGGGTAAGAAGAGACTCGTCGGCTGGCTCATGGATCAGGCCCCGATCCGCAGCACGAGGAACTCGCCGGCATGGGTGGTGAACCGTTCGCACACGCACTCGGTCAGCTTCAACGCGCCATCGCCGATCTTGAGGCGCACGCGATGGCTGCCGGGCCACAGCGCCTTGCTGAGCCGCTGGATGTCTTCGTGATCGACGTCGGCAAAGCGCGGGCCCGGCGCGATTTCGTTGGGCAGACGGGGCAGCACACCTTGCCGCTTGAGGTCGTCCGCCGGTTGCAGCGCGTTGCGCTCGAGCGCCTGAATGAAAATGAAGGTCCTGTGATGATGCGACAGATGGCGCAGCAGCCGGTGCGTTTCGTCGACGGCGCGGCGTGCGAGCAGGCGTTCGTTGTCGTGACGCAGCAGCATTTCATAGCGCGATTGCGCAACCGATGCGATCAGTTCCGCACGAAACTGCGCGCGGCGCAGGCGTTCGATCAATATGATGACGAGCAGCGTCACCAACGGATACGAGACCAGCAGGACCAGGTCGGCGCGATCGAATACGGCGATGGTTGCGTAGGGCGGGACGAACAGATAGTCGGCGATACCCAAGCCGAGCAACATAACCCCGAGCGCCGGCGCCAGGCCGCAAAAATACTCGACCAGTGCCGCCGCGATACAGAACGCGGTGCCCGGCATGATTGGTCCGAGTAAGGGATGGAGCAACATGCGCACACCGCTGGCGATCGCCAATGCGGCGGCGGCGGTGAACCAGGCGCGTGGTCCCCGTGGTGCCCAACGACGGGCGTTTTGAACTTCCATAATCTTTTTCTAGGGAGCGATTGCGCTTCCCGATTGAGTGTGGCGATGCACTATAAAACGCAGGTCGGACAATACCATAGTCGGGCCAAAGCGAAGGCCCGGGAAGGCAAAATGCCGAAAGGCCCGCCGAGGATATCGTGTTTTGAATGCCCGATAGAAAAACATGCCGGCCAATAGGGGTATTTTGACGGGCGAGATTATGCAGACCCTGTGCTTAAGCGATGCTTAAATGGCGGAAAAAGGCCTCCATGGGCCTTATGCATCGCGACTTCGCCGCGGTTCGTCGGACAGGGTTCGCTGGGCCGGTTTACCCTCGGCTGACTCAACCCCCGGGCGCGCCAAGCGCGAATGCGGGGCGCGGGAGCCCCGAATTGGGGAGCGCTGCACCACCGCGCCTTGATCGAAGGGCGGCACCGCGGCTCGGTCTGGCCACCGGAAAATCGTCGCCAAGCCAAACCTGATAAGGCGGGCGGCGTGTTCTGGCACGCTTGGGGTGCACTTGGCACAACTCCTGCTCATTTGAGTCAAAACTTGTATTCAAGATTGAACTCAAGGAAGAACCCGTGCCTATTTCCTCGCCCCTGAAGGTCCGTAGTCTCCTCGCGGCTTATGCCGCCAAACGTCTTACGCCGATGGAGGTCGTGACGTCGGCACTTGCTCGCATCGCCGAAATCGACCGGCCGGAAGTCTGGATCTTGCATGTGCCCACAGCAGACGTGCAGGCCCGCGCCCACGCGCTCGAAGCGCTATACGAAGAGCAGGGCGACGCCGTGTTCGAGCGGATGCCGCTGTTCGGCGTGCCGTTCGCGGTCAAAGACAATATCGACGTCGCCGGTTTGCCGACCACCGCCGCATGCGAGCCTTTCAGCTATACGCCGGACACTTCGGCATTCGCTGTGCAGCGCCTCATCGACGCCGGTGCGATCCTGATCGGCAAGACCAATCTCGACCAGTTCGCGACAGGCCTCGTCGGCACGCGTTCGCCTTACGGCGCGGTGCGGCACACCGAGTTTCCGCAGCGCGTGTCGGGCGGCTCGAGTTCCGGCTCGGCGGTCGCGGTGGCCGCGGGTTGCGTGGCCTTTTCGCTCGGCACCGACACGGCCGGTTCGGGGCGTGTCCCGGCTGGGTTCAACGGGCTTGTCGGCCTGAAGCCGTCGCTCGGACTCGTTAGCAAGCGCGGTGTCGTGCCGGCGTGCCGTACCCTCGACACGATCTCGGTGTTCGCGCACGACGTCGACGATGCGTGGCGCGTGTTCAATGAAATTGCGTGCTTCGATCCGCTCGACGGCTACTCGCGCAAAGTACCGAGTCTCGGTCTCTTGCACGACGCCCCGCGGATCGGCGTACCGGATCGGCTCGAGTTCTTCGGCGACACTGCGGCGACTCAGGCATTCTTCGCTGCACTCGATACCCTCGCTACGCACCTGCACCTCGATCCCACGCCGATCGATTTCCAGCCGCTCAAGCAGGTTTCCGCGCTGCTCTACGACGGCCCCTGGGTGGCCGAACGGCGCGCCGCGCTCGGCGCATTCTTCGAGTCGCATCACGAAGCGGTCGATCCGGTCGTCGCCACGGTGATCGGCAAAGCGGACCGCTATAGCGCCGCCGACGCATTCAACGGCCAGTACGCACTCGCCGACCTGAAGCGCCACGCCGAACAGCTTTTCGAGGCGATCGACATCCTGATCGTTCCGACCACGCCGACGCATCCGCTGATCGCCGACGTGCAAGCCAATCCTGTCGAGTTGAACAGCCAGCTTGGCTACTACACGAACTTCGTCAACCTGCTCGATCTGTGCGCGCTGGCCGTGCCATGCCAGCGTCGCCACGACGGCTTGCCGGCCGGCGTCACGCTGATCGCGCCGAGCGGCGCGGATCGGCGTCTCGCCGAGTTGGGCGCACGGATTCAGGCGCTGTTCGCGAGTGCCCTCGAGGCCCGCAGCGGGAGCGAGAGCGAGATGGCGGCCGTGGCCGAACCGGCAAACAGAACTGGGACCGCGGCCACGGTGAACACGATCGAACCGCTGCCGTTTCAGGAGCCGACTGTCACGCTCGCCGTGGTCGGCGCGCATCTGCGTGGCCAGCCGCTGAACTGGCAACTTCAGGAAGCCGGCGCGCGTTTCGTCGTGGCGACCCAAACCACCCCCGCTTATATGCTTTACGCGCTTGCCGGCACGCAGCCGCCAAAACCAGGGCTGGTGCGCGTAGCCAGCCAGCACGGCGCGCCCATCGCCGTGGAAGTCTGGGAAGTGCCGCTGCGCACCTTCGGCAAGTTCGTCGCCGACGTACCCGCGCCGCTTGGCATCGGCACCGTGCAACTGGCTAACGGCGTCAATGTGAAAGGCTTCATCTGCGAACCGTCGGCGGTAAGCGACGGCAGCGGCGCAACCGACATCACTTCTTTTGGCGGGTGGCGCGCTTATCTCGACAGTCTGAATGCCGACTGAAGGCAAACGGAAGGCAAACTGAAGGCCAACGTTCATTCACCCTCGACCAGGATCTGGACACCATGATGCAAGGTATGCCTGCCGTGCCGGCCGCGGCCAATCCGCTCGCCGAGCAGGTGTACCAGCAACTGAAGAACGATATCTTCAGCTTCCGCCTGTTTCCCGGCGACCGCTTTTCGGAGAACGGCATCGCGCAACACTACGGCGTGTCGCGCACGCCGATGCGCGACGGCCTGTTTCGCCTGCAACGCGAGGGCTATCTGGAAGTCGGCTTCCGGCGCGGCTGGAAAGTGGCGCCGATCAATTTCGACCAGATCGATCAGCTCTACGATCTGCGCATCGTGCTGGAAGTGGCGGCCGTCGAGCGTGTGGGGGCGGGCGGCGACGCCGCGCATGCGGCCGTCGAAGCGCTGCAGGCGGTATGGTGTGTCGAGTCCGAAATGCGCGAGAGCGATCCGGTGAAGATGTTCGGCATGGACGAGAATTTCCATCGTCAACTGGTCGCCGCGACCGGCAACGCGGAGATGCTGCGCGTGCATAACGAAGTGACCGAGCGCATTCGCATCGTGCGGCGGCTGGACTTTCTGAAACCGCACCGCACGAGCGCCACCTACGACGAACATTCGACCATGCTGAACCTGATCGAACGCAAGCGGGTGACGGAAGCGATCATCCTGCTGCGCGCGCATATCACGCAGAGCAAGCTGGAAGTGCGCAAGATCACCCTGTCGATGCTGGCAGCGGCACGCGATAGCAAGTTGCCGTTCGTGTCGTGAGGGGCCACCCTCACTCGTAAGAAAAAGCCCCGCCGAACTTATCCATCCGCTCCAGCGCCATGCCCGAGCCGCGCACCACACAGGTCAACGGCGCTTCGGCGACGAACACCGGCAAGCCGGTTTCTTCCGCAAGCAGGCGGTCCAGGTCGCGCAGCAACGCGCCGCCGCCCGCGAGCATGATGCCGCGCTCGGCGATGTCGGCGCCCAGTTCCGGCGGTGTCTGTTCCAGCGCGATCTTCACCGCCGAGACGATCTGATTCAGCGGATCGGTGAGCGCTTCGAGAATCTCGTTGCTGGACACGGTGAAGCTGCGCGGAATGCCTTCCGACATATTGCGGCCCTTGACCTCCATCTCCTTGACTTCGGAGCCCGGAAACGCGGAACCGATTTCCTTCTTGATCGCCTCGGCGGTCTGTTCGCCGATCAGCATCCCGTAGTTGCGGCGGATGTAGTTGACGATCGCATCGTCGAACTTGTCGCCGCCCACGCGCACCGAACCCTTGTAGACGATGCCGCCGAGCGAGATCACACCCACTTCGGTCGTGCCGCCGCCAATATCGACCACCATCGAGCCGGTCGCCTCGGAGACGGGCAAGCCGGCGCCGGTGGCCGCGGCCATCGGCTCTTCGATCAGATAGACCTGAGAGGCGCCCGCGCTATGCGCGGCTTCCTTGATCGCGCGGCGCTCGACCTGGGTCGAGCCGCACGGCACGCAGATGATGATACGCGGCGACGGCGCGAACATGCGCGACTCGTGCGCCATCTGGATGAAGCGCTTGATCATCTGCTGGGTAATGTTGAAGTCGGCGATCACGCCGTCCTTCATCGGGCGGATCGCCTCGATATTGCCCGGCACCTTGCCGAGCATCTGTTTCGCTTCCTTGCCGACGGCCAGAATGATCTTCTTGCCGTTCGGGCCGCCTTCCTGGCGAATCGAGACTACCGAGGGTTCATCCAGCACGATGCCCTTGCTACGCATGTAGATCAGGGTGTTCGACGTGCCGAGGTCGATTGCCAGGTCGTTGGAAAAATAGCCGCGCAGAAAACCAAACATGCAAATTCCTGTCTCGCTGATGCCGGGCGCGAGAACGCGCCGCATTGGGAATGCCGCCCGGAGGCGGCAGGCGACCGGGAGGTGGTCGGGAGAGAGGGAAGAATAACAGCTTCGGGCGGGGGCTACTTTGGCGCCGCAACGAATCGCATGAGTTGAGCGGCAGCGCCTGCTGCCGCCCATATTGCCATGTCTGGCCGGAGCGCCCGGCTACGGCCGCAGAAGGCCGGGTCAGGCCATCGCGAGGTCCTTACGGCGCATTGGTCAGCGCCGGGTCGAGATAGGCGCTCACGTTCTGCGATTGCTTGTAGACCGCGTTGCGCACGTTGAACTTGTCCGCGTTCACGCTCGAACCGTACACAGAGTCCAGCCCGTCACCCTTGACGAAGGCCTTCCTCGCCGCCGCTGCGTCGAGCAGATGTGTGCCTTTGAGCAACGGCAGATACTGGGCCGGCGTCAGGCCGACGCGCGCGGACATGATCTTCACGGCATCCGGTTGCGTCTTCGGATCGTTGATATAGGCCACGCAGCGATACCAGACCTTGATCACCTTGGCCCAGTCGGCCTTGCGCGACTGCAGACTGACCGGATTGACCGTGATTGCGTCATAGATCAGCCCCGGCGCGTCGGCCGAGGTGAAGATCGGACGTGAGCCCGGCACGCGCTTGAGTGCTTCGCCCGCGTTCGGCTGCCATGCGCCGACCGCGGCAACGTCGTTGGAGGATGCCAGCACCTGCGGCAACTCGTTCGTCTTCGCGTTGACGAGCGTGATGTCCGATTCCTTGAGCGCATGTTTCTCCAGCGCCGTGTCCAGCAACAGGTGATCGACCAGGCCCATTTCGACACCGACTTTTTTGCCCTTGAGTCCATCCACCGTGCGAATGGGCGGTTTGGCCACGATCATGTCGTTGCCGCTCGAGTAATCGGTCAGGAGGACCATCACGTTTTTGGCGCCGCTTGCGCCGGTGACCAGCGCATCGCCGTTGGTTGCGCCGACCGCGTCGAGCTTGCCGGCGGAGAACGCATCGAGCGATGCCGAGTAGTCGAACCACTGAAAATTGACATCCACGCCGGCCTCCTTGAACCAGCCTTTGTCGATGGCAATCTGGAAGGCGACGAAGCCGGGCCAGTCGCTATAGCCGATCGCGAGGGGCGCGGCCGCTTGCGCGGGTGCGGCGGCGAAACCGGTGAAACCAATGGCAAGCGCGGCGGCAGCGCCGGCGATCGCGCCACGCACGCGGCGCGGCGAGGGAAGACGGTTAAGTGAAGTGAGGGACCTACGGGCGGATGCGAAGCGTTTCATCTTTTTCTCCAGGAGACCGGTCAATTGCGATTGTTGAGTTGGATCGCGCGGCGACTGCGCGATAAAACAACATGACCGGTTCCCGCGAGAATCCGAACGGTGCGGACACTGCGCGAAAACTGCGGGAGACAAATGCCGGCCACGGAGAGGCGCGATAGGCATCGCTATCGCCAATCTCCCGGGCTTTTGTCCCGCCGTGTAGTGCAGCCGCCGCGCGCTCCCGGATCGAGCCCGAGTCGAACGAACTGCCGCACCGGGCTGCTCTCGGACCAGACATTCTTGCGAACCGGAACCCTAGCATCCCTAAGATGCGACGCTGCCGCACCTCTCGGCAACCAATCTAGCGAGAAATATGCCAGCTGGAGCGCGCGATATCGCGAGACGCTGTTACGCGGCTCCTTCAACGCAAATAGGGCGCCGAGGATTCAATCCAGCGCGGCAAACCGCTGATGCACGTAGGCGAGAAACTGCTCGAGGCGCGCCTCGATCGATGCCGCGAGACTGACTCGCTTGATGCGGCGATCCGCTTCGGAACTCGTCTCCAGCAGCCAGCCGACGTCGATCAGGTCCTGCACATAGCGAACCGCGGTGCGGCGGCTCACGCCAGGCATGAACTCGTAGAGCGCTGTTTTGGCGAAGTCGTTTTCCGGCTCGACCCACATCCGGCAAAACAGATCGCTGTAGTTGAGGTCGTTCAGTCCGAGGTCGCCGAAATGCGAGGACCACTGCCAGTCCATGTCGAGAATGGCTCGCGCGACCGCTTGCCCCTTGTGACGTGCAAGTTTCTTCTTCATCGATTCACCACGAGGAGGAGGGCTGCACAGTTTAAGTGCTAATCGCGCCGGAAATCGGGCGCACCTGAATCATGCACGGTGAAGCCAGGATATTTTATTGGCGAAGAAATTTCGTGTGTATTATTGCATGCAATTTTGCATGTAATTGGAGAGGCGATGAATTTCGAACTGTTCAAGACGTTCTGGGGATTCGACGGCGGCCCGCATGATGCCGCGCCGCTGGTGCGCGCCGCGGGCTTCGACGGCATCGAGGCGCCGGTTCCGACGGGCGGCGCCGAGCGTGACGCGTTTGCGCAGGCCATTGCCGACGAACGTCTTGCGTTCATCGCGGAGATCACGACGGCGGGCAGTTATGTGCCGGAGCGGTCCGCCACGCCGGCGGATCACCTGCGCGACTTCGAGGAAAAGATCGTGTGGGGCAAGCCGCTCAAGCCACGCTTCTTCAACGTGATGGCGGGCTGCGACGCGTGGCCGGCGGCCACACAAGTGGATTTCTTCGCGCGCGCGGTGGACCTCGCCGCGAAGCACGAGGTGATCTGCAGCTTCGAGACGCATCGTGGCCGCTCGTTCTACAACCCATGGATTACCCGCGATGTCGCGCGTGCGGTGCCGGAACTCAAGCTGACCTGCGACTTCAGCCATTGGGTGTCGGTGTGCGAGCGTCTGCTCGACGGCGAATGGGACACGATCTTCGAGCTTGCGCCTCATGCGCATCATCTGCACGGGCGTGTCGGCTATCCACAAGGTCCGCAGGTTCCGCATCCCGCTGCGCCCGAGTACGCAGACTGCCTCGCCTCGCACCAGCGGATCTGGGAGGTGCTGTGGCGCGCACAGATCGATCGGGGTTACACCACCACGACGATGACGCCGGAGTTCGGCCCCGACGGCTATCTGCACACCTTGCCGTTCACGAATGCGCCGGTGGCCGATCTGTGGGAGATCAACACGTGGATGGGGCGCGAAGAGCGGCGCCATTTCGCGACGTTTCTTGCCGGACGCGGGGCGCATGACGGTCTGTAAACCGAACTGCAGACGCATTTGCCGGCTCGCTGGCCCATCGAACCGCAGCACGCATTGGGAACCCTCATGAACCACACTCACACCCGTTTCGACCGCCTGCCCGTCGTCGACGTCAGCGGCCTCTTTAGCGATGACCCGCACCTGCGTCTTGCAACCGCGCGCGAACTCGACCTCGCAGCGCGTGACGTGGGCTTTTTCTACGTCACCGGCCATCAGGTCTCGCGCGCACAGCAAGCTGCGCTAATAGAACAGGCAAAGCAGTTCTTCGCCACCCCCGACGACTGGAAGATGCGCTATTACATCGGCAACTCGACCGCGCATCGCGGCTATGTGCCTGAAGGCGAAGAGGTTTTCGCGGGCGGCAAGCGCGACAGGAAGGAAGGGTTCGACACGGGCCGCGAACTGCCGCCCGACGACCCCGACGTAGCGGCCGGCACGCCAATGCTTGGGCCGAATAGGTGGCCTGAGCAGCCGGGTTTTCGTGAAGCGGTCGGCGGCTATTACGACGCGGCGTTCGCGCTCGGCCGCGCGTTGTTCCGCGGCTTCTCGCTCGCACTCGGCTTGCCGGAAACGTATTTCGACAGGTACTTGCAGAAACCGCCGAGCCAGCTGCGCCTGCTTCACTATCCCTTCGACCCGTCCGCGGAAGACCGGCCGGGCATCGGCGCGCATACCGACTACGAGTGCTTCACGATCCTGCTGCCGACGGCCCCCGGCCTCGAAGTGATGAACGGCGAGGGTGAGTGGATCGACGCGCCGCCGGTCGACAACGCGTTCGTCGTGAACATCGGCGACATGCTGGAGGTGTGGACGGGCGGCACATACGTGGCGACGTCACATCGCGTGCGCAAGGTGAGGGAAGAGCGCTACGCGTTTCCACTTTTCTTCGCCTGCGACTACCACACCGTGGTCGCGCCACTGCCGCAGTTCGCGACACCCGAGGCGGTGGCGAAATACCCGCCGGTAGCGGCGGGCGACCATCTGTTCGCACAGACGGCGCAAAGTTTTACCTATCTGAAGCAGCGTTTGGAACGCGGTGAACTGGCGCTGCCGGAAGGGTCGAAGGGTTTGGCGAGCTTTGGGCAACAGGCCCGCTATGCGCGAGAGCTTCGCGACCTTGGCGCCGCCTCGTCTACGAGCGGCGCCGTTGTTTCTGCAATTCGATGAAACGTGCCGACATCAGCGTATAGAGCGCGCGGCGAAGCGTGGCAAGCGTGAGCATGGTCGGATGAGGGCGGTGATGAGTGTGACGCCCTGACTCGCACACACCGTGCCATCGTGCAGAGCCCCTACGCCGCGTGAGACACGTGAGCGCGCGGCCCAATCATGGTGCTTCGCGCATTCAACTGGTGCCGATTCGGCTTCAGTCATGGTGCGCGCGCCATCAACCCGACCCACCGCCGGCCGCCGCAGGGTGCCGCCGATAGCATTCAATCCTTTGCCACCCTGTGCTTTCGGCTTCAGCAGCGTAACGCTGGCACGCAATTCGCTTAGCTACGCAGCGAGAGGTGCGAAGTAATTTGCATCATCTTCAGGATCGCTAGGGTTCCGGTCGTAGCGCTTTAAGGGCTTTTAGATGGCTTTAAAGCCCGCGCACGATGTCTGGTCCGAGAGCAATCCGGTCTTGCCGTTCACCTTCTTTCAAGGCGCCGGCGAGGCTCCACGGAGGGATAAAAGCCCGGGAGGTCGCGATGTCGGTCAATCGCCCTCTCATGCTTTTCCCCAACCGATACCAGGAGCCTCCATGTCGACGCAAACCCCAGTCGATCTCGCACCGATCCCGCATGCGTTATGGGAAACCGTGATTCCTGCCGGCACCCACTGGTCCGGCGTGTTGCGCCGTGGCATGGCGCTGCGCGTCGTCGACCCCGAGGGCGGCGCCAATCTGGCCGCCGTGTTCTACCGGCACGACGAATCGCTCGAACGCTACAACATGGCCGATACGCTGAAGGCGCAGCACACCGCGCATCTGACGCGCGGCCACGTGCTCTACTCGGACATGGGCCGCGTGCTCGCCTCGATCACGGCCGACACGCTCGGCTGGCACGATCCGCTGGGCGGCCTCGGCGATGCCGAACTGTTCGCGGATAAGTACGGCGTGGCCCGTTATCAGCAACACCGCAATGCGATGATCCGCAACGGCCGCGACAGCCTGCTGCTCGAACTGGCCAAGCACGGTCTGGGCACGCGCGATCTCGTCGCCAATATCAACTTTTTCAGCAAGCTCGCCGTTGGCGAGGATGGCTCGCTCGAGTTCGTGACAGGCCATTCGAAAGCCGGCGCGGCGTTCGATCTGCGTTTCGAAATGGACACGCTCGCCGCGTTTTCGAGCGCGCCGCACCCGTTGGACCCTTCCTCCGAATACGAACCGAGGCCCGTCAAGCTGATCGCGTACCGCGCGTATGCCGCCGATGCCTCCGTACCGGCCGACGATCCCTGCCGTTGCGCCTGTCCCGAGAATGAGCGCGGCTTCGTCAACACCGATCGTCTGTTCGTTTAAGGAGACCCGCGATGCCCATCATTGAAAGCAAGCTCGATATCCGTCACGCGGTCTACGACCTCACGCTGCCGTCCGGCGAACCGTGGCTGCATGAGGTCAAGCGTGGCCAGCTGTTCCGCATTCTCGATCTGGAAGGCAATCAGGCCGTCGACACGCTGTTCTACAACAGCGCCGATCCGCTCGAACGCTACAGCGCGCAGGATACGATCCGCGCGCAACGCAACCTTTATCTCTCCGCCGGCAGCGTGCTGATGTCGAACCTCGGCAAGCCGATGCTCACCATGATCGCGGACACGTGCGGGCGGCATGACACCCTCGGCGGCGCCTGCGCGGCCGAGAGCAATACGGTCCGCTATGCGCTCGACAAACGCCATATGCACAGCTGCCGCGACAGCTTCCTGCACGCGCTGACGCATTGCACGTGCGGCGTGGGTGCGCAGCTCACCAAACGCGACATCGTCAGCAATATCAACTTCTTCATGAACGTACCGGTGACGCCGCTCGGCAAACTCACCTTCGAAGATGGCATCTCGGCGCCGGGCAAATACGTCGAGATGCGCGCCGAGATGGACGTGACAGTACTGATCTCGAACTGTCCGCAGCTGAACAATCCCTGCAACGGCTACAACCCGACGCCCGTGCGCCTGACCATCTGGGACGCCCAATGAAATTCGACAAAGTCCTGATTGCCAATCGCGGCGAAATCGCCTGCCGTGTGATTCGCACGCTCAAGCGCCTCGGCATTGCATCGGTGGCCGTCTATTCGGAAGCCGATCGCCACGCCATGCATGTGATGCTCGCCGATGAAGCGGTCTGCATCGGCCCGGCGCTGGCAGCCGCCAGCTATCTGAATAGCGCGGCGATTCTCGAGGCGGCGCGCGCGACCGGCGCGCATGCCGTGCATCCCGGCTACGGTTTTCTCTCGGAAAACGCCGCCTTCGCGCAGGCATGCGAAGACGCCGGCATCCGTTTCATCGGGCCGCGCCCCGCGCAGATGCTTGAATTCGGCCTGAAGCACACGGCACGCGAGCTCGCGAAAGCGAACGACGTGGCCTTGCTGCCGGGCACTGGCTTGCTGCCCGATGTTTCAACCGCATTGAGCGAGGCCGAGTCGATCGGCTACCCAGTGATGCTGAAAAGCACCGCGGGCGGCGGCGGCATCGGCATGTCGCTGTGCCGCGATGCGGCGCAACTGGAGAGCGTGTTCGCATCGGTCGCGCGGCTCGGCGAGGCCAACTTCGCGAACGCGGGGGTCTATATCGAGAAGTTTGTCGAGAACGCGCGCCACATTGAAGTGCAGATTTTCGGCGACGGCCGCGGCAGTGTGATCGCGCTCGGCGAACGCGACTGCTCGGTGCAGCGGCGCAATCAGAAGGTGATCGAGGAGACCCCTGCGCCGGGTCTGACGCAAGCGGAACGCACGGCACTGCATGCGAGCGCCGTGCGCCTCGCGCAGGCCGTCAAGTACGAGTCCGCCGGCACGGTGGAGTTCGTCTTCGACGCCGACACGCGGCGCTTCTATTTCCTCGAAGTGAACACGCGCTTGCAGGTCGAGCATTGCGTCACGGAGGAGGTGACAGGGGTCGACCTGGTCGAGTGGATGATCCGTCAGGCAGCGGGCGAGCTTGCGCCGCTCGACACGCTTGTGCCGACGCCCAGCGGCGCGAGCATCCAGGTCAGGTTGTACGCTGAAGATCCGCACAAGCAGTTTCAGCCGAGCGCGGGTGTGCTGACGCATGTCGCTTTCGCAGCCGACGCGCGGGTCGACACATGGGTCGATGCAGGCACCGAGGTCAGCGCGTTCTACGATCCGCTGCTCGCAAAGATCATCGTCAAAGGCGCAACCCGCGATGCCGCGCTCGACGCCATGCGCGCCGCGCTGGAGCACACGCAGCTCTACGGCATCGAGACGAACCTCGACTATCTGCGCGCGATCGCCGGCTCGGCGACCTTCGCGCGCGGCGAGCAGACCACCGCCTTCCTCTCGCGCTTCATGTTCGCGCCGCACACCGTCGACGTGCTCGACGGCGGCGTGCAGACCACCGTGCAGCAAACGCCGGGACGGGTCGGCTACTGGGACATCGGCGTGCCGCCGTCCGGCCCAATGGACGATCTGTCGTTCCGGCTCGCCAACGAACTGCTCGGCAATCCGGCTGACGCGGCGGGACTCGAATGCGCGATGGTCGGCGCGACGCTGCGCTTTAACACCGCGACGCTGTTCGTGCTGGGTGGCGCGCCGCTCGCCGCCACACTCGACGGAGAAGCGGTCGCGCTGTGGCAGGTAATGCGCGCACCGGCCGGTTCCGTGCTCAAGCTCGGCGGCGTGACCGGCGCCGGTATGCGTGCCTGTCTCGCGCTCAAGGGCGGCTTGCAGGTGCCGGACTATCTCGGCAGCAAGGCGACCTTTACGCTGGGGCAGTTCGGCGGCCACGCGGGGCGCGCCTTGCGCAAGGGCGACGTGCTGCATCTCGCCGCCGACGCGGGCCGCGGCGAAGCAGGCGCGCAACTCGATCCCGCGCGTGTGCCGGTGCTGACGCACGACTGGACCCTCGGCGTGCTCGACGGTCCGCACGGTGCG
Organism: Paraburkholderia sp. GAS348; assembly: GCF_050434205.1. Classification (NCBI taxonomy): domain Bacteria; kingdom Pseudomonadati; phylum Pseudomonadota; class Betaproteobacteria; order Burkholderiales; family Burkholderiaceae; genus Paraburkholderia; species Paraburkholderia sp. GAS348. The sequence goes on along the minus strand of NZ_JBNPVT010000016.1, from coordinate 34,309 downwards.
CCGGACTTCTTCACGCCGGATGACATCGCGATGCTGTACGGCACGCGCTGGACAGTCCACTACAACTCCAGCCGCACCGGCGTCCGGCTGATCGGCCCGAAGCCGCAATGGGCGCGCACGGATGGCGGCGAAGCAGGGCTGCATCCGTCGAATATTCACGACAATGCGTATGCGGTCGGCGCGGTCGATTTCACTGGCGACATGCCGGTGATTCTCGGCCCCGACGGTCCAAGCCTCGGCGGTTTCGTCTGTCCGGTGACGGTAGTGAGCGACGAGTTGTGGAAGCTGGGGCAACTGCGGCCGGGGGATACGGTGCGGTTCGAGCCGGCGCACGCGCAACAGCCGCAGACGGCATCTGCTGTGTCTGCTGTGTCTGCTGTGTCTGCTGAATCAGTTGAATCAGTTGAATCAGTTGGATCGGCGGTAAGCGCGAACCTCAGCGCGCATGATTGCATTCTCTACAGCGATCCATCCGCAGGCGAAGGCACAGGCGTGGTCTACCGCCGCTCGGGCGACCAGAACGTGCTGGTCGAATACGGCCCGCTCATGCTGGACCTGAACCTGCGCTTTCGCGTGCATGCACTGATGAACTGGCTCGATGCACACCGCCTGCCCGGCATCGTCGATCTCACGCCGGGCATCCGCTCGCTGCAGGTGCATTTCGACCCGCGCACGCTGTCGCACGACACCTTGCTCGCGCATCTGCAGCAGGCCGAGCGCGAACTGCCCGCCGTCGACGACATGCGCGTGCCGAACCGCATCGTGCACCTGCCGCTGTCATGGGACGACCCGTCGACGCGGATCGCGATCGAACGCTACATGCAATCGGTGCGGCCCGATGCGCCGTGGTGCCCGAGCAATATCGAGTTCATCCGTCGCATCAACGGCCTCTCCAGCATCGACGACGTGAAGCGCATCGTGTTCGACGCGCGTTACCTGGTGATGGGTCTCGGTGACGTCTATCTCGGCGCGCCGGTGGCGACGCCGCTCGACCCGCGTCACCGGCTCGTCACGACCAAATACAACCCCGCGCGCACCTGGACGCCGGAGAACGCGGTGGGAATCGGCGGCGCCTACCTCTGCGTGTATGGCATGGAAGGGCCGGGCGGCTATCAGTTTGTCGGCCGCACCGTGCAGATGTGGAACCGCTATCGCACCACGCGCGAGTTCGAAGCCGGCAAGCCTTGGCTGTTGCGGTTTTTCGACGAGATCCGCTTCTACGAAGTCAGCGAGGCCGAGCTGGCCGAACTGCGCGCCGACTTCATCGCGGGCCGCGCGAGTCTGAAGATCGAGGAATCGGTGTTCGACCTCGGCGCGTACAACCGCTTTCTGAAAGACGAAGCCGAATCGATCTCCGCCTTCAAGCGCTCGCAACAGGCGGCGTTCGACGAAGAGCGCGAACGCTGGAATGCCGCGGGGCATGCGGAGTATGTCGGCGAGCCGGGCAGCGACACGGGTTCGGCGATTGGCAACGGGGCGGACGACGCGCTGGCGGCGGGTCAGCAGAGCATCGTCGCCGACGTCTCGGGCAGCGTCTGGAAGCTGCTCGTCAGCGAAGGCGAGCGCGTGAGCGAAGGGCAGGTGGTGGCGATCGTCGAATCGATGAAGATGGAAGTGTCGGTTGCCGTCACGGAAGACGGCGTGATCGAAACGATCGATTGTGCCGCCGGCGCGGCGGTGGTCGCGGGCCAGCGGTTGATGGTGTTGCGAGTGCCAGATGCAGGCGTTGCGGCCGACGCCACAGAGGAGGTTACGTGCAAATGAAACAAGCCGACGAACGGTTCCAATCGATGCCGATTGCGGCGCAGCAGCCGCGCTGCGCGTCAGACGGGCCGGGTTCCGGCGCCGAACACTGCCTCGGAGAATCCCATGACCGTCATTAACAGGAGCGACTGGTTCGCGGTGCGCCGCGAACTCTCCGCACGCGGCAAGTGGCTGTTGGGCTTCGGCTCGTTTCTGTTGCCGCTTCTCGTGTGGTGCATCGTCAGCTACGTGCCGTTCGTCTGGCATCCGCAGGTGCTGATCGAGAGCCCGGGCAGCGTCGACTATTTCCAGCCCGGCATGCGTGTCGACAAGGGCGTGTTCGCCGACGAGCTGAGCCATGCGCAAGCGGGCCACACCGCCTTGCCGACAGGCGAGCCGGTCAACCCGGTGTACCTGCCCGCGCCCCACGAAGTGCTGCGCGCGTTCTACACCGCGTTCACCACGCCCCCCGCGTCGCGCGACGGCGTATGGCTGCATCAAAGCCTGGGGCACAGCATCCAGGTCATCTTCTGGGGCTTTTTGCTGTCGTCGGTGATCGGCGTGCCGATCGGCATCGTGTGCGGGACCTACAGCGCGATCGCGCGGCTGCAGGAGCCATTTTTCGAGTTCTTCCGCTACTTGCCGGCGCCCGCGTTCGGCGCGCTGATGGTGGCGATCCTCGGCATCTATGACGGTCCGAAGATCGCGATCATCGTGATCGGCACGCTGTTCCAGCAGGTGCTGATCGTGGCGAACACCACGCGCAAGCTGGAGTACGGCCTGTTCGAAGCGGCCATGACGCTCGGCACGAAGAAACTCAAGCTGCTCACGCATGTGGTGATTCCCGGCATCCTGCCCGACCTGTACCGCGACCAGCGCATCCTGCTTGGCTGGGCGTGGACCTATCTGATCGTGGCGGAACTGGTCGGCACCAGTTCCGGCATTACCTGGTACATCACGCAGCAGGCGCGCTATGAGCATTTCGACAACGTCTATGCGGCGATCATGATGATCGGGATCATCGGACTCGGCACCGACCTCGTGCTGGCCTATGCCGGCCGCAAGCTGTTTCCGTGGGACCGCACGCTCAAAGCGTAGCGGAACCGTTCGCGCCCCCGGCCTGCCGGCCTACACCGCACGGCGCGGCACCACACTGCACCGCATTCAAGGGATTCAATCATGTTAAATCCGCAACCGATTCCGTCGTACCTAATTCAGTCCGAAGCGGTGCGCGAGCGTTTCGACCGTCTGAAGTCGCGCGAGGTGATCCTCGAAGTTCGCGATCTCGACAAACGTTTCGAGAGCGCACAGGGCGAGTGCACCGCGCTGAACGGCATCAGCTTCAAAACGCACCGGCGCGAGTTTGTCTGCGTGATCGGACCGTCGGGCTGCGGCAAGTCGACCTTGATCCGCATTCTCGCGGGCCTCGAACGGCAGACGAGCGGCAGCGTGCTGCTCGACGGCAAGCCGGTGGAGGGGCCGGGCGCCGATCGCGGCATGGTGTTTCAGGGCTACACGCTGTTTCCGTGGCTGACGGTCAAGAAAAACGTCATGTTCGGCCTGAAGATGAACGGCCACAGCAGCATGCACGCCGAGCGCGAAGCGCTGCAATGGCTCGATCTGGTCGGCCTGACGAAGTTCGCCAATGCGTATCCGCATCAATTGTCCGGCGGCATGAAGCAGCGCGTGGCGATTGCTCGCGCGCTCGCGAACCGGCCGCGCATTCTGCTGATGGACGAGCCGTTCGGCGCGCTCGATGCGCAGACCCGGGCGAAGATGCAGACGCATTTGCTCGATATCTGGCGCAATATCGACGTGACCGTATTGTTTATCACGCACGATCTGGACGAAGCGATTTTTCTGGCCGACCGCATCCTGGTGCTGAAGGCAAATCCCGGCGAGGTGCAGGAATTGATCGAAGTGCCGGTGTCGCGTCCGCGCGATTATTCGCAGGTCACGTCGCCGGAATTTCTTGCCACCAAGGCGCGGCTCGAAGCGCTGATTCATCCGCCCACGGCCGCAGCCGACGAGGATGACGAGGCCATCAAGCCGCATATGATCCGGATGACGGACGTGACGGATAACGTCGAGTAGGAACGGCCGCCGGGCGCCAACGCTTATGCCTGGCCTTTCCGCGGGCGCGCACGGCCGGCCACCGTCCGCCGCCCACATTACCGGATCGTAATCATCTCGCGCGCTGCTTGCCGGTATCATTTGACGGTCAAGCACAGCGGAGCACTCCCATGCGCATCCTGGTGATCGAGGACGAGCTCAAAACAGCGGCTTATCTGAAGAAAGGCCTGGAAGAGTCCGGCTACGCGGTCGATGTCGCGAACGACGGCCCACAAGGGTTGATCCTCGCGCAGGAAGAAGAATACGACGTGATCGTGCTCGACGTGATGCTGCCCGGCATGGACGGCTGGACCATCGTCAAGACCTTGCGCAACACGCGCACCACGCCGGTGTTGTTCCTCACCGCGCGCGACGACGTCGACGACCGCGTGCGCGGCCTCGAACTCGGCGCGGACGATTACCTCGTCAAGCCGTTCGCCTTCGTCGAATTGCTGGCCAGGGTGCGCACGCTGGCGCGCCGTGGGCCGCCGCGCGAAAGCGAACTGATCAAGGTGGGCGATCTGGAAATGGACGTCAATCGCCGGCGCGTGAAACGCGGCGGCACGCGTATCGATCTCACGCCGCGCGAGTTTTCGCTGCTGCAATTGCTTGCGCGCCGCCAGGGCGAAGTACTGAGCCGTACGCAGATTGCGTCCTATGTGTGGGACATGAATTTCGACAGCGATACGAATGTCGTCGAAGTCGCGATCCGCCGGCTGCGCACCAAGATCGACGATAACTTCCCCGTCAAGCTGATTCACACAGTGCGCGGCGTCGGCTACGTGCTTGAAGTGAAGGACGCCGCTTGATGCGCGGCCGCTCGCTCGCCGCAACGCTTGCGCTAGCCTTCGGTGTCACCACGCTCGCGGTTTTCGTGCTCGTCGGGAGTTTTCTGTACCTTGCGCTGGCGAAGCAGATCAAGGCGCAGGACGATCTCGACATCGTGCTCGCCGCGCGCCATGCACGGCGGCTCGCCCAGGAGCTCGATACGTCGAAAGCGATTCGCGAGCACAGTGACCGGCTGACCAGCATCGTGCTGGGCAATGAAACGATGTCGATGGAGATGTTCGGTCCCGATGGGCACATGGCGATCGAGCACAACGCCGGAGAGACGATCCCGGCGCCGGGCGGCACTGCTTCTACGGTCTCAAACGCGCCGAATGCTTCCATTGCACTTGATGGGGCAAGCGAAACGAACGAAGCAGGCGACGCAGGCGATCTCCATGATCCCGGCGAAACCGCTGAAGCTGGCGGCGTCGAGACGATCGCCGCGTTGCCGCCGCTCACGCGGATTGCCGCTTCTGCGCGCATTACCGACGCGGATATCGGCGCCTGGACCGGCCGCAATGGCGCACCGATCCGCGGCATTCTCGCGGACGCGCGGCTGCGCGACGGCGACACGGCGACCGTGCTGATCGCGCGCAACATGAGCGACCGCTGGCGGCTGCTCGACCGCTATAGCGACAAGCTCGAGATCGCAGGCGCGGCCGGCGTGATTCTGGCGATGCTGCTGAGTTATCTGCTGATTCGCGCCGCCCTGCGGCCGTTGCGCGATATCGCGGCGAGTGCGGGCCGCGTCACGGTCAATCGCCTGAATACGCGGATCACGGTGGCGCGTGTGCCGAGCGAACTCGAAGCTTTGGTGAACGCGCTGAATGCCATGCTGGAACGCGTCGATCACGGCTTTCAGCGCCTGTCGCGTTTCACCGCCGATCTCGCGCACGATATGCGCACGCCGCTTAGCAACATGCGCGGCGCCGCCGAAGTCGCGCTCGCCCGGCCACGCTCCGCCGACGAGTATGAATCCTTGCTCGCATCGAATCTGGAAGAATGCGACCGCCTGTCGCGAATGATCGAAAACGTGCTGTTTCTTGCGCGCGCCGAACATCCACAGTTCGTCAAGCACATGCGCGAGTTCGACGCGGGGCAGGAACTGACGCGGATTGCCGAATACTTCGAAGGTATCGCGGACGATGCGAATGTCAGGGTGCAGGTCACCGGTGCGGCGATGCTGACAGCGGATCTCGAACTGTTTCGCCGCGCCGTCAGCAATCTGCTCGCCAACGCGATCCGCTATACGCCGCAGGGCGGCGAGATCGCGCTCGATGTTCGCGCATCGGCCGATGCGGTGTGCGTCACCGTGTCGAACGAGGGGCAGCCGATCGCTGCCGAGCATCTCGAACGGATCTTCGACCGCTTCTATAGGGTCGATCCGTCGCGCAGTGCCTTGCCTTCGTCCGGCTTGTCGCAAGGGTCCACCGGTTCGACCGGGCTCGGGCTTGCCATTGTCCGCACGATCATGGAGTTGCATGGCGGCACGGCGCATGCGGAGAGCGACGCGCAGAGCACGCGTTTCGTTCTTACGTTCCGGCGGGTTTAGGGGCTGGCTGCCCACGCCACGTCCCACCCAACGCCTTCAACAACAACACGCTCGACTCCAACTGCCGCGCGGCAATCTGATCTGCGGTGCGCTGGTTCGTCAGCGCAATGGTCTGCGCGGTCACCACGTCGAGATAGCTCACCGCGCCTGCATTGAAGCGGTTTGTCGTCAGCCGCAACGACAGATCCGCGGCCGTGGTCGCGCGCTGCTGGCTGGCGGCTTCGTCGGCGAGCGAATGCAAGGCGGACAGATTGTCCTCGACCTGCTGGAACGCCACCAGCACCGATTGCCGGTAATCCGCCACCGCGCCGTCATACTGCGCCGTCGCGCCATGCAGGCTGGCCGTGCGCTTGCCGCCGTCGAACAGCGTGCCGACCAGTTGCGGGCCGAGCGACCAGAATAAACTCGGCGCGCTTAGCCACGGCGCGAAGAAGGTGCTTTCCAGCCCAGCGCTCGCCGACAGCACCAGATCGGGGAAGAAGGCCGCGTGCGCCACGCCGATCTGTGCATTCGCCGCCGCCACGCGCCGTTCGGCGGCGGCGATGTCGGGGCGTCGTTCGAGCAGTTGCGACGGCACGCCAACGGGAATCGCCGGCGGCGTCGCAGCCGAGCCGTTCGGCGGCAGCGTGAAGGTTGAGGCCGGCTCGCCGATCAGCGTGGCAATCGCATGCTGCGTCTGCGCGCGCGTCACGTCGATGTCGGTGTCCTGCGTGCGCGTCGCTTCGAGTTGGGTGGTGGCTTGGGCGACCGCGGAGGCATCGATCGCGCCGTCTTTCAATTGCTGCTGCAGCAGCTTCAAGGCGGCGGCGTAGGCGCTCACGCTGTCGTCGAGCAGCTTTTTCTGCGTGTCGAGCGAACGCAGGGCGAAATAATCGACGGCGAGATCGGCGCTCATCGACAGGCGCACGGCTTCCAGATCCGCTTCACTTGCAGCGGCGTCGGCTCGCGCGCCGGTCACGCTGTCGCGCACCCGGCCGAACAGATCCGGCTCCCAGCTCGCGGAAACGCCAGCCGAATAATCCGGCACGGTCTTGCCCGCGAGCGATTTGCCTGCGACGTTCTGCGACGTCCGCGAGCGGTCCTGTGCAACACCGGCGGTGATGGTCGGGAAAAAGCCGGCGCGCTGATAATCCACCATCGAGCGCGCTTGCTGGACCTGCGCAACTGCCTTGCGCACGGTCTGGTTGGAGACGTCGACACGCGCTTCGAGTTGATTCAGCACCAGATCGTTGAAGATCGTCCACCAGGGGCCACGCGATGCCGTGTCGGCAGGTGCGGCCTGGGCCCAGCCGGGCGCCACGCCTGCGTACTGCGCGGGCATCTCGACGATGGGACGTTGGTACGGCGGCAACGTCGAGCAGGCGCTCAGCAGTGCACCGATCAGCGTGACCGCAATCGAACGGCGCAGCAACGGACGTGAACGAAACATGGGAGACATTCGGCTCATCCTTTTGATGACTGGTGCTCAGCTATGCATGGCCGGCGCGATCTGCACGAGCTGGCCGGTACTCAGCGAATCGCCGGGGTTATCGATCACGCGGTCGGTCGCCGCGAGGCCCGTGGTGATCTCCACATGCGTGCCGAAATCGCGGCCGATGTGCACCGTCTTGAGCGCAGCACGGCCGTTGCCGTCGACCACGGCGACCGTCACGCCATCCGGACGGAAGAGCAGGGCGCTGACCGGCAAATCGAGCGCCTGCGTGGTCGACTGCAACTGCAGATGCACCTGCACATAGGCGCCCGGCATCAGCGCGCCATCCTTGTTATCGACGTCGACCTCGACGCGCAGCGTGCGGCTCGACGGATCGATCGAGCCGGTCGTACGCGCCACCTTGGCGGCGATCTGCCGCTCGGGATATTGCTGCGCGGTCAGATACACGCCGGTGTCGGGTGTCACGTAGGGCGCGTCGTTCTGCGGCACGTCGACGAATACGCGCAGCACGCTGGTCTGCTGGATATGAAACAGCTCGCCCGACATACCCGCCGTGCCTGGCGTGCCTCCCGCCGTCACCAGCGCGCCGACATCGACGTTGCGCGCGGTGATCGTGCCGTCGAACGGTGCAGTGATCTTCTCGTACGACACCAGTTCGGCCAGGTGCGCGACGTTGGCCTGCGCCGACGCCAGCATCGCGCGGCGCGCTTCCATATCGCTGACTTTCGTATCCGCGTCCTGCTGCGCGACCGATTGGGTTTTCAGCATCTCCTGCCAGCGTTGCGCGGTGGTCTTCGCGAAGTCGAAGTTGGCCTGCGCGGTGGCTTCGTCGGCACGGGCCTGGCGCAGTTGCGCGTCGAGATCGGGTGCGTCGATTGTGGCGAGTGTCTGGCCGCTTTTCACCTGGGCGCCGATGTCGGTGTTCCAGTGCGCCAGATAGCCGCTCGTGCGCGCATAAATCGATGCTTCGGCGAACGGTGTTACCGCGCCAGGCAGCAGCAGCTCGTGGACGGCCGGCGCGGGGCGCGGCGTAACGACGGAAACGCTGAGCACGCTTTGCGCTTGCGTCTGTTGCGTCAACGCGGCGCTTGCGTGCAGACGCGGCACGATGCCGACGATCAGCAACGCCGCAGCGAGGCCAGCCAATGCGAATGGCCACACGCGGCGGCGCGGCTTCGAGCTTGGGGCCATGTCGGCGGAGCGGATTGTTCCAGCGTAATTGGCGTGCTGGTCTTCTTTCTCGCTCGCGGGCCAAGCCGACGGAGCGGCATGTGCAGTCTCAGCAGCGCGGGCCGCTTCGTCGGTCTTGGCAGCCTCAGCGGCTCGATCAGCCTCGACGGCCGATTCAGACCTATCGCCGAGGTCGGGCGGAAGTGATGGATTATTCATGAACAGGTTCTCGTCGGAGTCAAAGTGTGCGGGCGGGAACGCGGGATTCCTGGCTGTCAGTACGCGCCGCGCGGCGTTTGTCGAGCCACGCATGCACCATCCCGTAGACGACCGGAACGAACAGCAAGGTGGACACCGTGCCGAGTGCGAGGCCGCCGATCACCGCGCGGCCGAGCGGCGCGTTCTGTTCGCCGCCATCGCCGAGGCCGAGCGCCATGGGCAGCATGCCGATCAGCATCGCGAGCGCGGTCATCAGCACCGGACGGAAGCGGCTGAAGCCCGCCTCGAGCGCGGCCTGCAGCGGCGGCTTGCCGCCGTGGTGGAATTCACGCGCGGTGTTGATCACGAGAATACTGTTGGCCGTGGCAATGCCGATGCACAGAATGGTGCCGGTCAGCGCCGGCACGCTCAGGCTCGTGCCGGTGCTGAACAACATCCACGCAATCCCCGCGAGCGAGCCCGGCAAACCGCTGATGGTGATGAACGGATCGAGCCACGACTGAAAATTGACGACCATCAGCAGATAGACGAGGGCGATCGCGAACACGAGGCCGCTTGCGAGGCCGCCGAACGAGTCGTGCATTGCCTGCACCTGGCCGCGCACCACGATCGACGCGCCCGGCGGCAATTGCGGCCGGATCTGATCGACGAGACGGTTCACGTCGGCCGCCACACCGCCGAGGTCGCGCCCTTGCGCCGACGCGAAAATATCGAGCACGGGCTGCACGTTGTAGTGCGAGACGACGGCTTGCTGCGTGGCGCGTGTCAGCGTGCTCATTGCGCCAAGCAGGTTTTGCGGAGCGGGGCCGTTGCCGTTTGCCACAGCGGACGCCGTCATCCCGCCCGTACCTGCGCCACCGCTCTGCGCAACCGGAATATTGGCCAGAGCCTGCAACGAGTTGATGTCGTACTGCGGCATCATCGCCATCAGCGGATAGCTGACGCCGTTGTGCGGATCGAGCCAAAAATTCGGCGTGGTCTGGGAACTGCCCGAGAGCGCGATCAGCAGGTTCTGCGATACATCCTTTTGCAACAGGCCGGCCTGAATCGCCCGCGTACGGTCGACATTCACGTTGATCGCGGGTTCGTCGCCCGGTTGCTGGATGCGCGCATCGACGAGGCCGCGCACGCCGCGCAGTTGTGCGAGCAAGCGGTTCGCCACGACGCGATTGGCGTCGAGCTTGTTGCCGACGATCTGAATATCGATCGGCGCGGGCAGGCCGAAGTTGAGAATCTGGCTGACGATGTCGGCGGGCAGGAAGGCAAACGTGACGCTGGGGAAATCTTTCGAGAGCGTGTTGCGCAGCGTCGCCACATAGGCGGCGGTGGGCTTGTGTCCGGCTGCGAGCGTGATCATCACGTCAGCGTCTTCGGGGCCGATCGGGTCGGACGAATCGTAGGTCAGGTTGATGCCGCTCACAGGCACGCCGATGTTGTCGAGCATGGCCGCGAGGTCCTGCTTCGGGATCACGCTGCGCAGCCGGGCTTCGACTTCATCGGTGAGGCGCGCGGTGTCTTCGATACGCGTGCCGGTCGGCGCACGCAGATGCAGGCGGATCTCGCCGGTATCGACAGCGGGGAAGAAATCGCGGCCGGCGAATGGCACCAGTGCGAGCGAACCGATACACAACAACAGGAAGATTGCGATGAAGCGGCGCGGTCTCGCGATCGCCGAGCCGAGCACGCCGCGATAGCCTTCGCGCAACCCCTCGAAGCGATGTTCGAAAGCGGCCTGGAAGCGGATCAGGCGCGCAATCGGGCCATTGCCCGTGACTGGCGCGTTGCTGCGCACGCGCATCAGATACATCGCGAGGGTCGGCACCAGCGTGCGCGAGAAGAAATACGACGCGATCATCGCGAACACCACTGCTTCGGCAAGCGGCACGAACAGATAGCGGGCAACGCCGGAGAGCAGAAACATCGGCACGAACACGATGCAGATCGACAGTGTCGAGACAAACGTCGGCACGGCAATTTCGCCCGAGCCGTTCAGAATCGCGTCGTGCAGCGGCTCGCCGTTTTCCAGATGATGCGTGATGTTTTCGATCGCGACGGTGGCATCGTCGACGAGAATCCCCACCGCGAGCGCGAGCCCGCCGAGCGTCATGATGTTGATGGTCTGGCCGAGTGCGGAAAGCGCGATCAGCGAGGTGAGCACCGCGAGCGGAATCGACACCGCAATGATCAGCGTGGCGCGCCAGCTGCCGAGAAACAGCAGAATCATCAACGCGGTCAGGGCCGCTGCGATTACCGCCTCGCGCGCCACGCCCACCACCGCCGACTTCACGAACACGGATTGATCGGACAGCGCGGCGATATGCAACGCACTCGGCAAACCGGCCGCGATATGCGGCAGCATCGCCTTGACCTGCTGGATGATGGTCAAGGTGGACGTGCTACCGGATTTCTCGATGGTGAGGAGCGCGGCGCGTTTGCCGTCGCTGCGCACGATGTTGGTCTGCGGCGCATAGCCGTCGCGCACATGGGCGACGTCGCGCACATACACCACGCCGCCGGCTACCGTCCTGATCGGCAGGTTGTTCAGCGCGGCCACCGTGTCGGTGCTGCCGTTCATCTGCACGTTGTATTCCTTCGTGCCGATTTTGGCGGTGCCGCCCGGCAGAATCAGGTTCTGCGCGTTGACGGCGTTGACCACGTCGAGCGGGGCAAGGCCCTTGGCCTGCAGCGCGCGCGGATCGATATCGACCATGATCTGCCGCACCTTGCCGCCGAACGGCAGCGGCACCGACGCGCCTTGCACCGTCGCCAGCTGGGTGCGGATCTGGCTGTTACCGAGGTCGTAGAGCTGCTGCTCGGACAGCGTGTCGCTGGAGAGCCCGAGTTGCAGGATCGGCACCGTCGACGCGTTGTACGTGATGATGTTCGGCGGCAGCGTGCCAGGCGGCAGCACGCGCAGGATCGACGCGGAATTGGAGGCCGCCTCGGCGATCGCGCGATTGATGTCCGCGCCCGGGTGGAAAAAGATCTTCACTACCGAGACGCCGTTCAGCGATTGTGACTCGATATGCTCGATATCGTCGACGTCGGAGGTGAGCGCGCGTTCGTAGTTCGACGTGATTCGGTTGGCCATGTCCTGGGCGGAAAAGCCGTTATACGTCCAGACGATGCTGACCACCGGGATGTCGATGTTCGGAAAGATATCGACGGGCGTGCGCAGTATCGCAAGCGGGCCGACGATAAAGATCAACACCGCGAGAACCACGAATGTATATGGGCGGCGCAGCGCGAGCTTGACGATCCACATGACGGTTTCCTGAAAAGAGGCGGATGGAGGCGCGCGGCTTGTTTCACTGCCTGGCGGCGGGTGGCGCGGGCTTCTTTGTGAGTCAGGAGTGTGGGGGTTTGGCGCTTACCGGCGGTGGTCGGGTAGATTACCGTTCTGTTATCTTCGGTTTGGGTTTTAGGTTTGGGTTTTTGAATTTGCGTTTAAGCGCGGTGCGTAGATAACAAAACGGTAATCCGAAGGTCAGTGCTCCGACAGCTGAAATGACAAGAATAGGAAGCGTGGTTCAAGCCACTCCTTTCTTCCACATCTTCGGAGAGACATCATGAAACTGCTTACCGCGATCGCTGTTGCTGCTCTCAGCCTGCCGTTCGGCGCGAATGCTTTCGCCCAGTCCAGCTCGTCAGGGTTGACGCGGGCCGAGGTCATGGCTCAGTTGCAGCAGGCCCAGGCTCAAGGGCTCGTGCCGGCGCCTAAAAATGACTATCCGCCTAGTGCGGCCACCGTGGCGCGGAATCGGGAGATCTATGCTATTCAGCATGGGATGGATGGCGCTGACGCTATGAAGACGGCTGGGGCGCCTGCTGCCGATGCTGCGGCGGCTTCTAATTGACGCTATGTCTGTTTGCCTGCGGCGTGAGTGACAAGGCCGTCATACTTCCGGCGGCGCTGCGCGCGCCGCCCTGCATCAACTTGCCTTACGAACCCAGTTGCTTCCCTGCGCCACAGCCTTCGGTGTGGTTGACGAGCTCGCGGACCATCTGAGCCATTTGTTCAGGGTGGGTGACCGGCACCCAATGCCGCGCGCTCAGTTCACGGCGCCAGTACTCCAGGTATCTGGCGTCTGCGCGCAGGTGGTGTGGAACATCGCCACAGGAACATATGCTTAAGAAGGATTCAGGAAAACCCAAGGACGGGCGTAGCGTTCCCGAATAGACTTTGCCAATCGACGCGTTCCGCTGTTGGAGCGATTCCCGTGGCGCCGCCCGGACCACGCATCAAGGAAACGGCATGAAAACGCAGAGCTCTGTTGTCACGGCAATCGTAGGTGGGGCCTTGGCATTGGCGGCGTCACCTGACGTGCAAGCGCAGAGCGCCGTGACGTTGCAGGGCGTCATCGACGGCGGCGTGACGTACGTGAACAATCTGCATGGCGGGGCGACCGCGCTGTTCGATAGCGGGATTTTGTCGCCGGACACGTTGAGTCTGAAGGGGAGTGAAGATCTTGGCGGCGGCAACAAGGCGCTGTTCGAACTCACTTCACAATTCGATCTGGGCAGTGGCGCAACGATTCCGGGCGCCGGACAAATCTTCAATCGCACAGCGTTCGTCGGACTAGCGAATGACCGGATGGGTTCGCTTACCTTCGGCAATCAGTATGATTTCATGTTCGAGACGCTGTCGCTTGGCCGGTATGACGGCGCACTCCTGTTCGGCGGTCTCTATGATTTCCGCCAGGGTCCGTTCTCTGCATTGGGTGTGCCGGACAATCCGACCGGTTCGTTCGATTTCGACCGGATGGCGGGCGCCACGCGAGTGCCCAATGCGGTCAAGTACCACAGTCCGGAAATCGCCGGCCTGACGTTCGGGGCGCTGTATGGATTCGGCGGCGTACCGGGCTCGTTTTCTTCGGACTCGACAATGAGTTTCGGCCTGAACTACACCAATGGGCCGTTGGGTTTGGGCGCCGCCTATGTGGATGTGAAGTATCCGCAATTGAATAACGGCAGCGAGGGGATCCGGAATTTCGGTTTCGGGGCGCACTACCAGTTTGCCCGCGTTCTTGCGATGCTGTTGTACACGAACACGGAAAACACGGCGAGCGGCGCGAGGATCGACGTGTACAAGGCGGGCACCTTCTGGAACATTGCCGGGCCGTGGGCTTTCGGGCTTGACTACGAGTACATGAAAGGCAATGCAGTGCTGCTGAACAACAAGGCCCAGCAGATCACAACTGCAATACAGTACAACTTCTCCAGACGGACCACGGCGTACGTCGAAGCGATCTATCAGCGAGCAAGCGGTGACGGCTCGGTCACACAGGCGTGGATAAACGGTCTGAACCAGCCGGACGATGCGGCGAGCAACCGCTCCCAAACCTTGGCACGGGTCGGATTGCAAATGAAGTTTTGACGCCGTCGTAGTTCGTCAATGTGATCGCGATGCCGCGGTCTCTGCCAGCTTCGCCTCGCTGCGCGAACCGGCGGCGTCAGCATTGCGGATGCTCAGACCAGACTGGCGGCGCTCAGGGTCTCGTCGTCGGACTCGGCTGTCTGCGACCGGCTGGGATAGTCTGTGTAGCCGCGCTCGTCGCCGCCGAACAGCGTATTGCCGTCAAAGCTGGCGAGCGGCAGGTCATTGGCAAGCTGGTGCGGGAAGTCGGGATTGGCCACGAATGGGCGGCCGAAGGCAACCAGGTCCGCATAGCCATTCGAGATGACCCACTCAGCGCGCGCCTTGTCGTAGTTGCCCGCGACGATGATCGGGCGCGTGAAGCGGGTGCGGATTGCCTGGCGGAATTCCTCGGTGAATTGCGGAGCGTCGTCCCAATCGGCCTCGACCAGATGAAGGTAGGCAATGCCGCGCGCCTCAAGAAACTCGCTCGCTTCCAGGATGGTAGGCAAGACGTCGGGGCAGGCCATGCCGCGCGCGGTCAGGAACGGTGCAAGCCGGATCGCGGTGCGCCCGGCGCCGACCTCGTCGGCCACCGCATTGACGACTTCCTTCAGGAAGCGCAACCGGTTCTCGCGCGAACCACCGTATTCATCTGTCCGCACGTTGGACGTTGTACGCAGGAACTGATCGACAAGGTAGCCATTGGCACCATGAATCTCGACACCGTCGAAGCCCGCCTTCATCGCATTACGGGCAGCTTCCCGGAAGCTTTCGACAATACCCTTGACTTCGACCGTGGTCAGCGCACGCGGCGTTGGACAGTCCACCATGGCACCCACGCCAGTGGTCGGGTCGACCTTCCAGATCTGACCGTCGAACGGTACCGCCGAGGGGGCAACGGGCAACGCACCATCATGAAAGTCCGGATGCGACATGCGGCCCACGTGCCAGAGTTGCAGGAATATCCGGCCACCGGCGGCGTGAACCGCGTCGGTCGTAAGGCGCCATCCAGCGATCTGCTCGGCGCTGTAGACACCCGGCGTGAACGAATACCCCTTGCCTTGCGGCGAGATCTGCGTGGCCTCAGTCACGATCAGCGCAGCCGACGCGCGCTGCGCGTAGTAGCGCGCATTCATTGCGTTGGGCACGTCACCCGGCTGGGTGCTCCGTGCCCGCGTCATCGGCGCCATGGCGACGCGGTGGGGAAGTTCATGGCCGGCGACGGCCACAGGCGTAAAGAGCGACGTAGAGTTGGACACGGTGAATCTCCGAGATAGTTAGCGAAGTCGAGGAACGTTGCCTGATCGCACGCGATTCCTTCAAATGCTCCAGCTTCATGACCCACGGGACAGGGCCGCTGATCTGTGCACATTCTGCTAATCTCGCCGCCATTTGATAATTGGCGTGGGTTTTGAAGCACCTTCAAATAAAACGGAAATATCGTGGGCAACCCTGGATCCCAGACCCCTGCTAATGGTCCGGAACGGTGAGCGGTGGACTTCGCGTCGTTGAAAGTATTGTGTCGCTTAATTCACTTTTTATATGACAGCTCGGCGGCCACAGAAATAAAAAGCAGTCCTTCTCCATTCCCTGCCGCCTCTGCATCGGCAATGCCTCGCGCTCAAGGCAGCGCAGCGCATCAAGACCCAACTGACAGGTCGTCATCCTTCACATATAATTGTCAGACCATTTACACATACCTTTCCGACACAGCAAATAAACAACACTCCATAACAAATATCTGTGCCTCAGTAAAATGACAAGCTACGCTCCCATTCACGGTTTTATTGTTAGAGCCCGGGAATAATCTTCCCGGTCCGCTCACCAATTACTGTGGATTACTAATGAAAAAAATACTCATTTCCAGCGCCATTGGCGCACTTTTCGCTGCTGCGGCGTCGTCGGCGTTCGCACAAAGCTCGGTCACGCTGTACGGCATCGTCGATGAAGCCATCCGGTATCAGACGAATGCTGGCCCGGGTGGCAAGGACCAGGTCGCCATGACGTCCGGCCCGGAAACCCACAGCCGCTGGGGCTTGAGGGGCAGTGAGGATCTGGGGGACGGCTGGTCCGCAATCTTCCGCCTCGAAAACGGCTTC
The DNA here is from genome assembly GCF_050434205.1 of Paraburkholderia sp. GAS348. Lineage (NCBI taxonomy): Bacteria > Pseudomonadati > Pseudomonadota > Betaproteobacteria > Burkholderiales > Burkholderiaceae > Paraburkholderia > Paraburkholderia sp. GAS348. The sequence continues at coordinate 17,795 of NZ_JBNPVT010000016.1, read as the reverse complement.
GAAGCCTTCAATGGGCAACTACACGTCCCCGGCACACTGTTCAGTCGACAAGCTTTCGTGGGGCTGTCGAACAAAACGTGGGGCTCGCTGACTTTCGGTAGGCAATATGCGCCGGCCTACGACACCTTGGGCGATATCTTCGACCCGCTGACCGTTGGCAACTATTGGCAAAACAGCTGGATGTACAACGGCATCGGGCCTTACCTCGAAGTCAACAACTCGGTCAAGTACAAGGGCAGCTTCGATGGCCTGGCGGTCGATGCCCTTTACGGCTTAAGCAACCAGTCGGGCGCGCTCGGTCTCGGCGCCACCTATGCCGCCGAACTGACGTACACGTACGGCCCTGCCATGCTCAACGCAGGCTTCCAGCAGGTCTCCGTGCCGACATCTGCGACCGGCTCGTCGGTCGGCACCAGTGTCGGCAGCGCAATCAATGGCGCCAAGACCAACTTCCTGCACATCAGCGGCGCGTATCAGGTCACCCATGACGTCCGCCTGCTGGCCGGCTGGCTGCGGGGGCAGGACCGGACTGGTTTGACCGACAGCTACATGCAGCAATCTGGCGCGCCGACACTGAAGGGTGGCAGCCCCAACCGTATCGACAACACTTATTACGTCGGTGCGAACTGGCAAGCCATCGCTCCGCTGCTGTTCACGTTCGCCTACTACTACGGACAGACGCGCAATGCTGAACTGCTCGACGGCTCGCTCGGCCGGGGGGTGAACCAATCGGCTACCGTTCTCGCCGAATACTCGTTCACGAAGCGCACGGAAGTCTACGCGATCACGGACTTCGCGCGCGGCACAGGCGCCTTCTCCGCCGACTACCCGGGCGGGGTCAACGGCGAGGGCGTTCCGACCAACACCACTGGCCGGACCAATCAAGTGGGCGTGGCAATCGGACTTCGCACGATGTTCTAAAGACGCGTTCATACCCTCCGACGTGGACCTCGCGTCGGAGGTGCACGGGCCATCATTTGCGCATGTTGTTTGGCCCTTCGAGCCTTTCCCCAGTCATCACTGCCAATCAGGGTTAACCCAAATCTGGTAACGGTCCCCTCCAGACACCGGGCTTAATCTTAAGCGTGCATCTACCTAGACTGTCGTTACTGATTACGAACAGGGCTGTTCGTAGAAGGTCAAGACAAAGTCTGGAGGTAGTAACCATGAAATCCCTGATTCAAGCCGTTGTTGTTGCCGCTGCGCTCGCTGCTCCCATTGCCGTGTTCGCCCAATCAAATCAACCTGTCACCCGCGCACAGGTACGCGCTGAACTGGTCCAGCTCGAAAAGGCTGGCTACAGTCCGTCCCGTGGCGAAGATCCCAACTATCCGGCCGACATTCAGGCTGCCGAAGCCAAGGTTGCGGCACAGAACAGTGCCGTAGGTGGTGTAGCAGACGGTTCGTCGCAGTCGGGTCGTGCGACTGACACTGCGGTGTCTACGTATTCGCCCCGGATCTACACTGCGCACTAAACTAAGCCAGGCAGGCGGGCGTGTAAGGCCCGAAGGCGCCGGTCAGCCGGCAAGCAGTGCTTTGTCGCGTGCAATGACTTCTGGCAAGTAGGTGCGCAGGAAGTCGACCCACGTCCGTGTCTTCGCATCGAGGAACCTGCGCGAAGGGTAGAGCGCGTAAATATTCATGTTCTGCAACGTGTGATGGGGCAGCACGCGAACCAATGTGCCGTCGCGCAGACCGTGGACGGCGGCATACAACGGCAGCATGCCGATACCCATTCCTTCACGAATGGCGACCATAAGCGATTCGGCGATATTCACCTGCAAGGGGCCGCGAACCAGAATCAATTCGCTGCCACCGGGGCCTTCGAGCAACCACTCGTGCGGCGGAAAAGCAGGCGTGTTCAATGTCAGGCATTCATGTCGCGCCAGATCGCCCGGTTTCTCGGGGGTGCCCCGCGAACGCACGTAGTGCGGTGAAGCGCACAGGATGTTGTACGTCGAGCCGAGCAGGTGAGAAACCATCTCCGAGTCAGAAAGCGAAGGAGCCGTGATGACGGCTACATCGCTGCATCCTCCAAACAGATCAGGCGCGCTCTGCGACATGGTGAGTTCGATCGACACCTCCGGGTGCTGGGCACGGTATCTTGTGATCGCCGGCAGTACATACTGCTGCCCAATGCTCGCGAAACTGAACATTCGCAACGTGCCGACAGGGCGGTCGTGAGCGCCGCTTGCCTCCTCCTCTGCCTTGTCGAGATCGGCGAGGATTTGCTGGCAGGACTGCAGATAACGCTCGCCAGCGGGCGTGAGGGCTAGACGGCGCGTCGAACGGTTCAGCAGGCGGATTCGCAGGCGGGCTTCGAGTTCTGATACCGCGCGAGACATGGCGCCGGTCGTCGAGTCGAGTGATTGAGCCGCGGCGGTGAAACTGCCCGCATCGACGACCTTGGCGAACACCCGCATATTTTGTAGCGTGTCCATAACACCTTCACGTTTGAAAAGAGCGATCTTCGTACCAATCAGCCAAACCGGTCGGGTTGCGGGCACAACCTGGCAGCGCGCCGCAAGCCGAAGCAATGCCATGAAAAGCTGCATCATGGTGGCTCTCGTTATTGCGTGACCGTTCCGATTCGGAAGCAGTGACGATGTCGGCTGGAATTCCGGATTGACCCGCAGCCATGCCCGTACCGCCTTCACGGTAGAGCGCCAAAGCGGCACACTGCGCTGCTTGCGTCCTTTACCGCGCAATGAATGCAGGCAGAACTGTCATCAAGGACCACATCCGCGACTTAGCGACAATCCTTTTCAATACGTTGTTACTCAGCAGTGTTCGGGGAATTCCGTCTCACGCGCAAAAAGCAGTATGCAAGCACATTTCACCAAATGCAAAGAGAGCTTTGCCCATGTGCCGCAACGGATCGTTTCGACATCGCAAGGCGCCAAGCTTGCGCGGTTAGGGGTGTAGGCTTCGGTCGAGCGATCCAGATCGGGAAATCGGTCAGCGTGCTACTACCGGCCGCCTTGGATTGAGATGCTGCGTCGGCGGCACCGGCGAATGCGAATGTCGCGTCCGCCAGCGACGACATCAGAAGCCCCAGAAGAGGAAGTGTCGATGCCGTCGCGCATGGACCGTGCGGGGTGATCGGATCTCGGGGCCGAGCTGTGCATCCGGATCAATGACCCTCGCGCGCAGCGCCATGTCATAGAACGCGCCCACCATCGGTAAGGCGCTGTGCGCGCCCTCGCCCCAATAGTCGTTGCCGAGCGTCACACGTGCATCGTCGAAACCTACCCATGCGCCTGCAACCAGTTGCGAATGCATCAGGATGAACCAGCTATCCGTGTTGTCCTGCGTCGTGCCCGTCTTGCCGGCCACGTCGGCGCGAATCCCGAAGCGCGTCCGGATGCCTGCGCCGGTGCCCCGGTTAACGACGTCGCGCATCACGTCGACGAGCGTTTGCGCGGCGCCAGCGGGCAGTGCCTGTTCCGGCAATGCGCTCGCGAATTCGGCGAGCACCTTGCCGTCGTGATCCTCGATGCGCGTGACCATGCGCGGTTCGAGATAGGCGCCGCGGTTCGCGATCGTGCTGTACGCCGAGACCATTTCCTTGAGCGTGACGGGGCTCGTACCGAGCGCGAGCGACGGCACCGCTTCGAGCGGACTTTCGCGCACGCCCATCGCACGCGCGAGCCGTGCGACCTTCTCGGGGCCTTCCTTTTGCATGAGCTGAGCCGTGACACGGTTGCGCGAATACACAAGCGCGTCGCGCAGCGTCATCGGTCGGCCTGTCGGCGGTTCCGCGTCGGTAGGACGCCAGCTCGCATGCCCGGTCAGCGGAATGGCGACGTTCCGGTCGACGATCGTATCATTCGGGTGCGCGCCGTCCGCAAAAGCCGCGCCGTAGACGAACGGCTTGAACGTCGAACCCGGCTGGCGCCGCGCCTGCTGCACGTGATCGAACGGCTCGTCACGGAAGTCGCGGCTGCCGACCCATGCCTTGATATCTCCGTTGCGCGGATCGATCGCGACAAACCCCGCCTGGATCTGCGTCTTGCTCCGGCAGAGCGCGCGGACGAACGTGGGGTTCGTGCCGAGCTTCCTGAGCGCTGCCGGATCCGATTGACCAGCATCGCGTGCGGCGCGGTAATCGGGCGTCTGCCGGATGAATGCCTGGAACAGGTCGTTGCCCGGCCAGCAGCCCGTGCGTTCGTTCCACGCGTCGTTCGCGATCGATTGCAACTGGTTCGTCTGCCAGTCCATCGCCTGCGTCGCCATCGCCTGCAGGCGGGAATCGATGGTCGTGCGCACGACCAGCCCGTCGGCATAGATGTTATAGCCATTGCGATCGGCCCATGCGATCAGCCATTTGCGCAATTGCGCCGAGAAATGAGGCGCGGCGCCCGGTGGCGCGCTCTGCAACTCGAAATCGACGTTAAGCGGTTGTCGCGTCAACCAGCTGTAAGCGTCGCCCTTGAGCTTCCCGTACTTGTTCATCTGCCCGAGCACTGTGTTTCGCCGTTGCAACGCGCGCTCGGGATTGAGCACCGGGTTGTAGGTGCTGTTGGCCTTTAGCATGCCGATGAGCGTCGCGCTTTCGAGGATGTCGAGTTGATCGGCCGATTTGCCGAAGTAGGTGCGTGCGGCCATTTCCACGCCGTAGGCGTTGTACAGGAACGGCACCGTGTTCAGGTACGTCTCGAGGATCTGATCCTTGCTGTACACGGCTTCGATCTTGAACGCCGTGATCGCTTCTTTAAGCTTGCGCGTGAGGGTCGGCGCGCGGCCGATTTCGTCGGGATACAGGTTGCGGGCAAGCTGCTGCGTGATCGTCGAGCCTCCTTGCCGGTCGCCGGAGAACGTATGCAGCGCGGCCGACGCCGTGCGCTTCCAGTCGATGCCGTGATGCTCGTAGAAGCGGCGGTCTTCGGTCGCTATCAATGCATCCACCATGTACGGCGAGATCTGTTTGAGCGACACCCACTCGCGATTGACTGGCTTGAATTCATCGAGCAGTTTGCCGTCGGCCGACACGATCACCGCTGGCCGATCGATGCGGGCTTTGCGGATGTCGCCGATACCCGGCGTAAACGGCACGAGCGCAAGCACGTACAGCAGGAAGAACGCCGGGAACGCGGCGACTGTCAGCGCGATGCCCCGTCGCGTTGGGTGGCGAAGGCGACGCAGAGCACGGTTAACGTCGAGTCTGGCCTTCGTGCTGCCGGCGGCGGCCAGCGGTTGGATGCGGGCGAGCCACCGTGCGTAACGTTCACGAAACAACGATAAATATCGGCGATTCACGGTGGCGGGGCGTTGGCGGAAAAGCCGGGATCGTAGCAAAACGGAACGGCGCTTCCGTCGTCAAAACAGGGTTGCGGCGCACGGCATTAACAGATGATTACATTTGTTTCGTGTGGACAACGTTCGCTGCCTATCGCCCGGTTTTGCGGTGGCCCTTTTCCCGCGATCGGGCCGCGGAAATATGGTCGAACGCGATTGCATCAGGCGCGAAGACGGAGGCACGCCTCATATGCATCACCTGCTGAGAATGCCGATCCGGGGATCAGCAGGCTGAGCGCCTTCTTCATGACCAGGGCGAGTCTCCGAGGCAAGGCCGGCATCAGGTCGATGCAGGACGTTGACTTCACGCGGAAGCGGTCATTCACTGGCGGTCATGAGTCAGGCAGGGCCAATGGCCGCAAAAAGGCCGAACTTCAGCCGTCTGGACTACCAGTCAATGCGGTGCTTTTCATCGGTTTCACGATGACGACGATCGTCGTCCACGTGAAGATACTGACTGGTGGTCGTGAGCGACGCATGCCCGAGATTGTCACGCACGAGCCGCAAGTCGACCTGCTGGTCCGCCATATGCGACCCTGCGCTGTGCCGCAGCCAGTGCGCCGAAGCCTGTTCGAGCAGGTCGGCGCGCTGCGCATATTCTTCACCACGTGCCCGCAGCGCCTGCGCCGCACCACTGAAAACCTGCTTGACGATACGGTGCAGCGCCGCGCGCGTCAGCGGTTTGAGCAACTGGCCGATTGGCAATACCAGGGGCGTGTCTTCGTCCGGCGAAGGTAGTGCCGACAGCCCACGTTCACGCCGATACGCGCCCAACTCCGCGATCATTTCTGCGGTAGCCGGCACCAGCCGTTCCTTGCCGCCTTTGCCTAACACTTCAAGCCACCAGCGATCCTGACCATTCTCGTCACGACGGCAGAAAAACCGGCCCATCGTGTTTTCACCCACTTCTGCAATCCGCAGGCCACCCAGATAGAGCAAAGTGAACAGCCAGCGCACGCGTGCGTGGTGTTCACGCTCGCGGTCTGTTTCCGCGGGCATGCCTTGAATGAACGTTTTGACTTCGAGCCACAACTCGGGCGACAGATACCGGACGATCCGCGGCTTGACCCGGCGCGCGCGCTGACGTGATAGCGACAGCGGATTGCCGGCCAGATAGCCCGCCTGCACGAGCCACGCAAACATCACATTGAGAATCACCATGGCCTGCCGTTGGCTCGACACGGAAAGCGGGCCATAGAACGGTCTCCAGCGCGTGTCGTTGCGCGGATGCTTACGACCGCCGTTGGCAGTCCAACGCTCACTGGGTTGCGGATCGGCCAGAAAGTGCTGATAGTCCAGCAGGTCCTCGTGGGTCAGCGAGGAGAGCGGCTTGCCCATCTGGAGGACGGACCAGAGCAGCAGCCGCTCCGCTTCCTTGCGGTAGTTGTCGAAAGTCGTTTTCGTGTCGACGAAGCGGGCAAGCCACGCGCGGATTGCGTCGAGATCGTGGCGGGCGGCGATCTGGGCGATGCCGCTTCTCGCGCGATTATTGCCTGCGCTGCCGTCCAGTGCAGGCGGGATGGTCAGCGTTTCGATGGGCTGCGGAGGGAGCAGCAGGGCAGTCATTAGGGTGTTTTGAAGTTGATCGGGGTGTCGTGCGTTTGCTGGAGGCAACGACATGCGCAATATAGACATTATAGCCGTAATGTCAAATTACGCTGCTTCACATGTTAGATATTTTCCGGTTTACGTTATATTATTTACTAAATTCATCAAAAACCCAGCCCATGTCCGACGTTCAGCCCGATGAAGCCCGCCTTGTCACCGAAATCAACCGGCTGAAGGCCGCATTCCCGAAGACCCGCGATCTGTACCGCGAGGCCTGCGCGCTGCTGTTCTTCCGCTTCGGCATTACGCCGACCGCGAACCGGCTCTACCAACTGGTGAAGCGCGGCAGCATGAGTACACCCACCCAGGTACTGGGCGAGTTCTGGACCGAACTGCGCGAGAAAAGCCGCGTGCGGATCGAGCATCCCGACCTGCCGGCGGACCTGCAGGCGGCCGCCGGCGAGCTGGTCGCGACGTTGTGGACACGCTCGACCGCGTCGGCGCAGGAGGCGCTCGACGCACTGCGGGCGGAGGTCGAAGTGGAGAGGGCCGCCGCGCAGAACGCGGTCACGTCGATGCAAGGCGAATTGGCCCGGACGGAAACCGCGCTCGAGCAGCGCACCGCTGCCTTGCTCGCTGCGCAGGTGCGCATCCAGGAGCTGGAGCAGGCGCAGGTAGCAGCGGAGGCAACGCTCCGGGCACTCGATGCAGAAATCGGGCGACAGCAGAAGGAGATCGGCGCGCGCGACCGGGCGCTGGTGCAGGCGCGGGCGGATTTTTCGGGTGAGCTAGAAAAGCTTCGGGCGGGTGCCGACCTGGCAGAAGAGCGATTACGGGCTGCCGAAAAGCGTGCGCTGCTTGAGATCGAGCGTGAGCGGATTGCCAGCGCGCGCCTCCAGAAGGACCTGGACGTAGCCGTGCGCAGGGCGGAACAGGGTGACACCCGGCACCGGCACGAAATCCAGGCGCTGCAGACCCAGCTGGGGGACGTGCGTCATCATGCCGGCGTCCTGGAGGGAAATCTGGAAGCGCTTCGTAGTTCGAACGCCATCTATGCCTCCGAACTCGATGCAGTGCGGCGACAACTCGCGACCGCCGCGGCCAACCAGTCGGCAGCGCAGAAGCGCCCGCGGCCTTCCGTCGAGCCCCGCAAACCTAGCCGTGCAGCGCCCAAAGTCCCCACGCGGAAGCGATCAGCCTGATGCCGGTCTTGCGCCTCACCGCCGCCCCGATTTTTCCGAGGGCGCGACGACAACTTGGGAATGTTTGCAGGCCGCATTGGTGAAGTGTGCGCGAAATTGCATCAGAATGGGCCCGGTTAGCCGCAATACAGAGATGCAATCGAAAGCTTAGTCATCAAGTCCGACCTGCCGGGCGACATGATCGAACAACTCTTAGCTCGAATCGGATAGGGGGCGGCGTGACGATCAAAGCAATCTTCGTCGGCATCAACAAACACCTTGATGCGACGATTCCCGAGCTGGGCGGGGCCCGCCGCGATGCGACCGCGTTGTGGGCGCTGTTCACCGACACGGTAGAAGGCCTGGCTGGCCGGCTGCTTGTCGATGAGGCCGCGACGCATGCAGAGGTATCACACGCGATCCTTGGGACGCTGTCGGCCGCTGGTCCGGATGACGTCGTCGTCATCACCTTCGCGGGACACGGTTCTCCCGATGGAAACTTGATCCTGTTCGATACCAACGCAGCCGATCTCACCAGCACAGGTCTGTCGATGGCGGGCCTGGCCGACGCCTTCAAGGCGACGAAGGCTCGTGCGGTGCTGTGCGTGCTTGACTGCTGCTTCAGTGGGCAGGCACCTGCACGCGTGCTGGAGACTGCCGCACGCCCGCGGAGTGCATTTGCGCTGACTGGAATTTACGGAGAAGGGCGCATCCTGCTTGCCGCCTGTGCAACCAACGAATCTGCCTGGGAGCAGCCGGGCACCGGACACGGACTGCTCACGCATGCAGTGATCGAGGCGTTGACGAGTGCAGTCGGCGACTCGGTCAGCTTTCCGGAAATCGCCGGCGAGATCATTCGACTGGCGCGTGTTGAGGCCGAGCGCATCAGCGTGACGCAAACGCCTGTATTCCTCGGCAACGTACAGGGTGGTCTCGTATTTCCGGCGCTCAAGCGCGGTGACAACTACGCTGCTGCGTTCCCGGCCAGAGCGGTGCAGCAAATGTCGGGATCGTTTGCTGAATTTTCCGCTCACGGCTTTCCGCCGGAAATCGTCGATCGGTGGACGACGGACTTCCCGCGAGGCCTCAACGCGCTGCAACTCAAAGCGGTCAACGAACACGGCGTACTCGCCGGCAGATCGTTGCTCGTAGTCGCGCCGACCAGTTCGGGTAAGACCATGATCGGCGAGTTGGCTGCAATTCAGGCGGTCACAGCCGGAAAGAAGGCGGCATTTCTGCTGCCGTATCGGGCGCTGGTCAACGAGAAGTTCGAGGAGTTCAGCGAACGATACGGACCCGCAGGGTTGCGCGTCGTTCGGTGCAGCGGTGATGCAACAGATGGCATTGGTCCCGTTTTGGCAGGGCGTTATGACCTGGGTTTCTTCACCTATGAAACTTTTCTCAATCTAGCGCTCGGCTCGCCGCGCCTGCTCAACCAGCTCGGCCTCGTCGTACTTGACGAGGGGCAGTTCATCACTGACCCGAATCGAGGTATTACGGTCGAGCTGATCTTCGCGCTCCTGCTGCGGGCGCGTCAGCGCGGCATCGAACCGCAACTTGTGATCCTGTCGGCGGTCATTGGCAACCTCAACAGCTTTGATCGCTGGCTTGATCTGCCCTTGCTGATGTCCCGCGAGCGTCCTGTGCCCTTGGTCGAGGGTGTCCTTGATCGACGCGGGACGTTCCAATTCGTTGATGCGGACGGCACCACCAAGACCGAAGCTCTGTTGCCGGCGCATCGAATCGTGCAGCGTCGCGATAAGCCCAGCTCGCAGGACGTAATCGTGCCGCTGGTCCAGCAACTGGTCGCACAGGGTGAAAAGTTGCTGGTCTTCCGCAACATGCGTGGTCCGGCACAGGGCTGCGCCAAATACTTGTCCAAGGAATTGGGCGTGGGTCCCGCGACTACCGTCCTGAGCGCGCTGCCGACCCAGGATCTGACCGGCGCCTCGCAGGATCTGCGGGAATGCCTTGCGGGGGGTACTGCGTTCCACAACACCAACCTCTTGAGCGCGGAGCGGGAAGCCGTCGAAAAAGGTTATCGCGACGCTGGCGGCGGTATACATGCGCTGGTGGCCACGACGACGCTGGCTGCCGGCATCAACACCCCGGCATCTACGGTGATCCTCGCCGAGAATGAGTTCGTCGGTGAGGACGGCCGGCCATTCACCGTCGCCGAGTACAAGAACATGGCAGGACGGGCGGGACGGCTCGGATACAACGAGACCGGCAAGGCCATCATCCTCGCCGACACGCCTATGGAACGCGCGCAGCTATTCCAGAAGTACGTGCTCGGCGCGCCGGAAGACGTGAAGTCATCGTTTCAGCAGCGTGACCTGCCAACCTGGACGCTGCGCTTGCTTAGCCAGGTTCGGGGCGTGCGTGCCACCGAAATTCCTGGCCTCGTGGTCAACACGTTCGGTGGCTACTCTGCATCACGTGCGAATCCGCAATGGATCGCGATGGTGGAGCATGAAGTCACCGCTTTGGTCGAGCGCCTGTTGCAGGCCGGGCTGGCCGAGCGCGAGGGCGAGTTGATCCACCTGACCTTGCTCGGACGCGCCTGCGGCGCTTCGTCCTTGTCGTTTGAATCGAGCCTGCGGCTGGTCGAGTTGATGAAACAACTGAACGCCGCACAGACGTCGCCCACCCAGGTGCTGGCGATGGTGCAGGTCCTCGACGAGATGGATGCGATCTACACACCGGTCATGAAGCGGGGCCGGTCGGAGAGCGTGCGTGCCAATGATGTGGCGCAGCGTTATGGCCATCCGATGACTCAGGCACTGCAACGATATTGCCGGGACGAGATTGAGTTCTGGTGCCGATGCAAGCGCGCGGCGCTTTTGTACGACTGGATCGAGGGCACCCCCGTCGATGTGTTGGAGAAGCGGTTCTCGACGACGCCCTTCGGAGGCGCCATCGGATACGGAAACATCATCGGTATCGCCGACGCAACCCGCTTTCACCTGCGCTCGACGCATCAAATCCTGTCGGCACTGTTCCCGGATCAGCCCACGTTCTTGGCGGGACTCGACGAAGTCCTGCAGCGGCTCGAATTCGGCCTTCCGGCTGATGCGCTGCCGCTCACAAACTTGCCGCTCTCTCTGACCAGAGGGCAGTACCTCGGGCTCTTCAACGCCGGATGCTTGACACCGGAAGCCGTGAACGACTTGAGTGAAGAGAAGCTCGAAGCATGCATTGGTCCAAATGGCGCGTCGCTGTTGAGGCCTCAAGCATGAACACCTTGGTCCTGCTTTGGGAAATGAAATTTTTGGATAGACACGTCGCCACCATCGCGTCGCGGTCACGAATGGAGTCAACGTGATGAGCGACTAGGGGGACGATCTGCCGCAGTTCCTGGCGGCGAATGGTGCGCCGGAAGGGAAGGGAACCGCCTTTCGGAAATTGCGGTAGCGCCTCGTAGGCTTCCGTCCTCGGCAAAGGGGGGACTGGCCGGCGTCGATGTCGGCTGCGCTGGATGCTTGCGATAGCTGTTCCACCTCGGACTCAATCAGCACGCTACATGGAGACGTGGTGAAGTTCAGTACCTTTCGGGACAACTTGCTGCGGCGTAGTGTGGCGAACTCGAGGGGAAGGTCGATGTCCGTCAGTCTCTGCCATCCGATCTCAACGTCGAACTCTATGGAACTTGATCGTAGTCGAACTTACACGCTGCCAGTTTTCGAGTCGCTGCGTATTCATTTCCGGAATATTGGGTGCGACCGCGTTCCGAAATAAGGTGCAAATTTTTCCGGGCGCGAGATCCGATGACGTAGAGCAACTTCATCGCGCTTTCTTGGCCGTTTGGATCGTTGAAGTGGGGCACCATATCTTCAAGAAGAGCGTAGGCGATCACAGTATCGAACTCAGCTCCTTTCACGCCGTGGATCGTTGAAATGGTTATCCCCGTACGGGTTTGAAAGACCTTTCTGAATGTCTCGATGGTCCCGATAAATTCGGTCCCTTCTTTTTTCAGGCGATCAATTCTGACTTGAGAGCTTTCAAAGAATGCTTTGTGGTGTTCTTGAAGTAGTGCGAAAAGCCGAAAATCTATGGTTAGGTTGGAGAACAGAGTTTCAAAGAATTTATGAAGATAGGTGAGTCCGTCACTCTCATCGATCTGGATTTTATTGCATTCTTTGAGTAGCGATTTTCTCGTGAGGCCGGAAGCGCTCACGCCGACGGTCTCAAGGTCATTCAGAATTTCCCCGGCCCATCGTAGTCTGCGCATATACATGCTCGGTGACGCTTGCGTCAAAGCAATCTTCGCAAGCTTGTACCAAAAATTCTCTGTGTCCCGAGCGAAGGGAACCATGCCTGGACCATCGAATGAATACTCGGGTATGCTGGCAACCAAGCGGCGCGTCATGCTTGCTAGATGCACCCACTGCGGCGCGAGTATGCAGACCTCGTGAGGAGCAATTCCCTTGGTCTGGATGTTGAAACGAATCAGTCGAATCAACTCATCTTCCAGATCTTCCTTGCTGACTGTCGAGTTAAAGGAGATTAGACTTTGATAGCCCTTGTCCTTAGACTCAGATTCGATCTTGGTTGCGTGGACGTTGAAGTTGCCAAAATATTCGATGACGCGCTCGGAAGAACGATAGTTCTTTGAAAGTTCGAGTTCGTCGATGTCGATTTCCGCCATAGCCTTGAAATCCTTATGGGCCATAGGGTAGCCGCCGAGCGTTTGGTAAATCGCCTGATTGGGGTCGCCAACAATCAGGGTTTTCGTTGCGCCTTGGCCGGCTTTCAGAATTGAAGTGATGATCGAATACTGGATTCGTTTGGTGTCTTGATACTCATCCACCAGAACGAAGGCAAACAATTTGCTCAAAATGGCACTAATGGCCGGGCGACTGGAAATTAACTGATAGGCGTAGAACAGAATTAGCTCGAAATCTATTTCTCTATTCTTACTTAAGGTGTTGAAATACCCTTCCAGTATCTTATGTAAACCATCATGCTTCCAGTCCTGCTGGCACGAAAGGATGTAACCAGTTTCGGTAAAATAGAAATCGCAGTCCCAGAAGGTAATTTTGGGTTTTTTGTACGGTTCGCACAACCTCTCTAATATCTTCTCGCGCTCATGTTGGTCGATGACGCGAAAGCCATGCTTCAGAGCATCGTGATAGATGCTATATGGTTTCAATATCCATTCCAGGCAAAAGGAGTGGATGGTGCCAATCCAAAGCTGGGACGTGTCTACCCCCAAATCCTCGATCCGTTCGTGAATCTCGTCAGCCGCACGATGCGTATAGGTGATGGCGATGATAAATTGTTTTTTCGACTCCAGCCGAGATAGCTCATACGCAATCTTGTAGGTCAGGGTCCGAGTTTTGCCGCTCCCCGGGCAGGCGACAAGAAATACACTGCCGGGGTGCAGGATTGCCGCTTCCTGCTCAGGGTTCAGATCGCCGTTATCCCACGTGAACATGATCAAAACACCTTGAGCACGTCATTGATGCGATCATCGGGAAATGCAGCAAGCACCTCGTTCCGGATGCCCACGAAGTCGATTTCCCCGTTCAAGAAGGCCGTTAGCTTTTGCCGGAACGCATTGCATTGTTCCGTGGTTGCGGCGGAAAAAATATCATCTTCTTGGAGCTTCAGCCGATAGCTCAGAATGTTGAACCAGACTTCCTTCTTGATTGCAGGGTGTGCGAAGGCAACGGCGCGGAGAATATATTCCGGGATGGCTGTGTCTGAATCGATTTTCTTGCCGAGTAGGATGGCGAGCCAGCCTTTGCCGTAGTTATCGGCAATCGTCAACACCCGCTGCCCGTAGAGCGCTACATCTGCGGATTCGAGGTCCGTCTTGGCTGTAGCGATGGTTGCCTTGTCCTTGTATACCTCGGGAAGAATGCCGACTACCTTTCTGGCGTTGCCCGCGGAAACGAAATCGACCTCAAATGTATGTGAAGCGAAGAACGATGAAATCCACGGATTTCCATTGAATGCCGCTTCCAATGCAGCTTTCCTCGCAATTCCCTTCTCCTGAGATGCTTGGTACTTCTTCTTGCGCTGCTGCGCCGCTTCGGACTCGCCGGCTACGAGGGTCGTGTCGATGATGGCCTTGTCGAGGTCGGTAACGATGCTGCACCGCTTCCGAATTCGATCGCTATGGAAAAGGGCAGCGACGTTCCGGAAGCCGGTGCTTCGTATATTAATGAGGCTGATGCCAAGTTCATCCAGGCTTACTCCAAGTACCTTTTTGATGAGTATCGGGATCAAAATCTCTTCGGCGTCGCCTTCGACCAAGACTACGCTTTTCGCGAATAGCAGGTTGCTGCGCACCGCATCCAAGTAGCGTTGGACGTTACCGATCTCTTCATTCGTAAGGCCTGCTGTCGGCTGATAGGCTTCGCATCGATCAGGCTCTCTGCCAAGGATGTTCATATTCTGAACATTGCTGACCTCTGAGATATGCGACGAGTGGGTCGAATAGATGATCTGCGTTTCGTCGTACTGGATGCGATCAAATAGCGTCTTTTGAATGTGTGTGTGAATGTGGGCTTCCGGTTCCTCAATCAACAGAAAGTTTGCTATCGACTGTTTGGCCTTCTGGTACTTGAATTCCAGTAGCTTCAAGGTAAGAAATATCAGATTGGCCCCACCCAGGCTCAGCTCGTGGATTGGCCCTTCATAGCCCTCTGTTGACTCCCCAACAAACAGCTTGAGCGACTGGAATAGTCTGTCGGCTTCATCGGGAAGATCGGATTTGATCGATAGAGAGGCGGGCGAGTACGCCTCGCCGGCGGCGTCCTTAATGGTGTCTCGTATGTCGGTGCGAACAACCTGGACATCCTGTAAGGACTCTATCGAGTCATTCAGAGCTTTCACCCCATCGGTGATGGCTTGAAAGGCCACGGGATCGATGTCACCGCTCTTAGCCTTCAGAAGCGATAGAAGAGGGTTTGTCCGGTTGTTGTGGAATTCAGATACTACGTCTCGCAGTGCTTGAACAAACGTGAAGGATATTTCCTTGGAAACGGACAGCACGCTCGGGATTTTAGCGCCGATGACAGGGAACTCAATCTCCTTACTGAATCTGGCGTTTTCGAAATCGCCAACGACTTCCTTATAAAATTTGTCGTCATTGAAGTCCGCCTCACTCCGACCTGTAAATATCGTCTCGTAGTCTTCGATGGATATTGAGCTTTGAATTGCAGCAAGACCGGCATGATCGCCATCATCCAGTTGGGACAGACTGAGGCGAATTTCTTTCTTGGGGCGGAAAATCAGGTTGTAAGTTGCTCGTCCGACAGCCTCGTCATCGACGATTCCGGCCCCATGACGGAACAGTGCTTGAACAGCTTCGTCGGCCGAGATTTCCTCAAATTCCAGGCTGATGATGACCCAATGTCCTTGCCATTTCTCTAGGCCACGATGGAAGTCAGTCGAATCCAAACGGTAGGCAGACCGCATCATGTTGTCATCGAGCAGTAGCCTGATCGCGCGGAATAGGTTGGTTTTCCCTGACCCATTCTCGCCAATGATGGTGTTGACGCCCTTGTTGAATAGGAGCTTGGTGTTCGCGAAATTTCTGTAATTGATCAGGCTGAGCTTGGAAATGTGCATGTAGGGCCCCGGTTTGGACGAGGCAAGTGCAATGCTGGATTGCCTCCTTAAATTCCGATCATGTTACAAGGTGTCGCTCGCTCTTGGTGCAGGAACTGTCAGGCGTGAGAGAGGAGCGCGCTGTTGTGTCGCTTTGCGCGTCTCGGCGTTCCGGCGTCGGGCTCGCGGGCGCCCCCCCCCCCGCGCCTCCTGGTGAGCCGCGGCCATTCGGCTTTGATCCCTGACGCCTCCGGCCCCTGCAGGCCTGCGCGCTCCGCTTGCCAGTGGAAGGCTGCAAAGGGGAGGGCAGTCTTGCTGTTCCCTTCACCGTATCACGGCGTTCTCACCGTCAAGGGCGGCGGCCCGATGGCGTTTGCGGCCGCGGCCGTCTGCAAGCACTGACGGCTTGCGCTGCGCCGTGCTGGCGACGGTTTCGGGCAATTCCGCCCGTGCAACCGGAGATCGCCATGAGCGCACTCATCACCCACGAACAACACTTCCTGCTGCTGGCCAATGGCCGCGAATCACTCCAGAACCCGGACTTCGATCCGGCGCCCGTGGTCAAGCTGTTCAGACCGGGCGCCGGCGCGACCTGGCTGCTGACCGAGATCGACCCGGACAATCACGACCACGCTTTCGGTTTGTGCGACTTGGGACTGGGGATTCCGGAACTCGACTGGGTCAGCTTGCGGGAGCTGGCAACCGTCCGCGGACGGTTCGGCCTGCCGATAGAGCGGGACTTGCACTTCCGCGCGGAGAAACGCTTGTGTGCCTACGCGCGCGACGCGCAGCTGGCTGGGCAGATTGTCGCGTGAGTGAAGGGGTTTCGGCCCCTTCTTTCATTGCACCTGTTCTTCGAGGTATTGGGCCATTTCCTCGAAGCCGCTCACCACGGTGCAGTCCAAAAACTTGTCCAGCCCGATTCTCTTGTCGGATAGGAGGTTCGCAAATTTTCTGTCCGTGAAAAGCGCATGGGCAACGGGGAGGGCGGATGCCGCTACCAAGAAGTCGTTGATATCTCCATTCTTATATCGGCGGTTCGGGTCAAACCGCATCAAGCCATACAGCGAGCTGAGGATGCGCATTGTCGGTAACGCGCGCGAGGAGGGTACCTGATTCCAGTGGTTCATCGCGTTCAAGGCATCCAGGGTGATTTCCTGAGGATTGAGCACCATGCCTTCATTGATGAACTATGCCTCGATGCCACCTTTTAGTTCAAAGAAGATACCCGTGTTGAGATTTACAATCTCGGACTGATGCTGGGTCTTTCCATCATTAAGATCTGCAATACCGCGCGAGTTGTCCCATTTCTCCCCGGTGCGCTGCCGGCAACGTCCAACTGGATGGAAAACGGAAGCTCGTACAGGGCATCAAAAAATGCCTTGTTGAACGTGGCTTCGTCCACCTGTGATTTGACGAAGCCAGGCAGCGAGATAGTCGGTATTCCCATCATTTCGATAGGGCTGCACAAGAAATCTTCCAGCCCCTCTGCTTCACCCAGCCTGTTCGTCCGCAGCATCTGCAGCTCGGAGCCGACACGATCATGGAAAGACGTGATGCAGAGCCCTTGGGAAAGCTCGTCAACCAGTTTTTTAAGCGCTTCTCGGGTGGCCGGATCGACCATCGAGTCCAATTCCAAGTACGTGGGGACACCGATGGGAAACGCGAAGTGTTCCGTTTGCACGGCTCGTTCGATACTCACGCCAAATGCCTTCATCGCCGCCGTCAGGGTGGCCTTGTTCTGCCGGTAGTCTGCTACGCATTTCCACGCGAGCGTGTCGAGATAAATCAGCTTGAACGAACTCGCACGGACGGCGTTATCTCGGCGTCGCTGCCTAACGTGGTCATGGAAGCTGACTTCGGGGTGCCCCCCATGCAGCTCAATGTAATGACTCAACCGAGTGGCTGATGCTCGGATGGCTGATTCGAGGGATGGTGACATGGATGTTCGATTTAGTCCCAGCTTGTTGGAGAAGGTGATTTTCCACTTGGCACAGTAAACGAGAATAATAAATTCGGAAAACCCGTGCGTCTCGCTTCGCGGATCGCGCCACTCCAGGTTCGCTATTCGCTCATCCCTGCGGGGACTGGCGTTCGCCAGCCTTACACATCGCCCGGATCAGGTTCAACGCGCGCTCGGCCACGCCGTCTGCAAGCTGGTAGTTGCTCGGGTGCCCACGATGGCGTGAGAGCAGCCCCGAAGCGCCC